>PBQI01000009.1 GCA_002725625.1 Rhodospirillaceae bacterium
GACGTCTAAACTGCCAAAAGCATTTATCGTTTTATCAACTGCAGCAGCAATCTGTTGTTCATCTCTAACATCCATCTGAATGGGCAAAGCATGCCCACCCACACTTTCAAACTCTTTTGCAGCATCATAAATTGTACCAGGAAGTCTAGGGTGGGGCTCGCCCGTTTTTGCGGCAACTACGATGTTGGCTCCATCTTGTGCTGCACGCAAGCCTATCGCTTTTCCAATTCCACGACTAGCCCCGGTTATAAAAATTGTTTTACCTTTAAGTTGTTGCATTGTGTTCCTCAATCCCTTTTGAATTTTGGTTTACGCTTATCTACAAAAGCAGAAACTCCCTCCACAAAGTTTGGTTCGCTTGCGCTTACAGAGAAATTCATGGCTTCAGCGTGGAGCTGGCTCTCCAGCGTTGTATTGAGAGAATTTTGCAGTAACGATTTGGTTCTGCCTATAACAGCAGTGGGACCGTTTGCTAGTCGAGTAGCGATTTTTACTGTTTCAATTTCAAGGTCTTCTGTTCTAACAACCCAGTTGACTAGGCCCAATTCCTTAGCCGTAGCGGCATCGAAAGCATCACCCAAGAACGCAATTTCCGCTGCTTTCTTGGCCCCAACGTTTCGAGGTAACGAATATGTAGAGCCCCCATCAGGACTGATACCCACATTAACATAAGCGAGGGTAAAAACAGCACTGTCGCTTGCTATTATCAAATCGCAAGCCATAGCGAGACTAAATCCAAACCCCGCCGTGGCCCCGTTGACAGATGCAACAACTGGTTTTGGCATACGCCGAATTGATATGATCATCCGATGGACTTTTTCTATCAATCTCTCAAACTCGATACGCTTTTTTTCAGGTACTTCATCTAGTTTTGTGGCAAACCATTTTAAATCACCACCAGCCATAAAATGATCGCTACCCCGGATAACAATGCATCGCACCTCTTTGTCTTGCTCAGCACCGCAAATTGCCTCGTTTAAGGCTTCGGTCATCTCTAAATTTAGGGCATTTAAAGCAACGGGACGGTTCATTGTGATGGTTAGGATACTATCTTTCTTATTGATCACCGTCGCATTACTCATAAGTTTTTTTCCTCATAGTTTTATCAACCCAATCTTAGTAAAGTAGAAATTCAAGGTAAACCTTTAAAGGCTTGATATAAATCCGGTGTACGTCGTCAGATGGTTTTTCTGTTCGATTGAGTTATAACTTAAGGGGCTGTCCCAGTTAATTAATATAGCAAAAATTAGATATCGGGCGTTCTTAAATATCATTGTCGGGAAATTGTTTAGCCTCCTTGTTATGTACCACTCTGTCGCAGAGTTTCTAGCGCTGGTAAAAAGCGTCTGCTTTGCCCCCGATTTCTGACCTTTATTTGTCCTAAAGACTTGGGTATATAAAACTATGCTTCCATTCTAAATTTCTGCCTCTAACCAGATACCAAACGTCGTTCAGGAGGGTGAAAATGAACAGCGCGCCAAAAAGGCAAGAGTATGCAGCCGATGGCATGCATGCACCGTTGAGCCACTATACTGACGCAGTCAGATATGGCGATATCGTGTACCTTTCCGGATGTGGCCCGCTCGACGAAAATTTAAATCTCGTTGGCAGCGATGACATCGTGGAGCAAGCGCGACGAACATTGGAAAACCTGCAACTGGTTTTGACTGCAGTCGGCGCCACATTCGCGGATGTGCTCAAGGTGAACGTCTATCTCACCGACATTAGCGATCTGAAACTGATCAACCCTGTCCGTCAGGAGTTCTTCGGCAGCGCCAAGCCGGCGAGTACCGCCGTGCAAGTCGTTCGGCTGGCGGTGCCTGGCATGAAGATAGAGATCGAAGCCGTTGCCGGCCTGCCTTCCGTCTGAGCATTCGACACAGTCCCTGAAAGTCCGTTAACGGCTGAGACTGTTGAAAAACTCGGCTATTAGATGCCATTAACGAGTATCAAAATGATGGCAGCTTTACCCTCGAAAGAAGACACAAACGGCTAGGGCGCAAAATGGCGGCTTTTGACCCAAAGCGGCCACCGCCTGCGTTATGGTACAATTGAATATTTAAATACCTTTAGTTATATAGAATAGAATAATTTCTCGTTTGATAAGGTAAATCATGCAAGTTTCCCTAGCCTTGAGAATTTTTCTGCCATTTGCTCTTGGCTATCTGTTGTCTTCTATATTTCGCTCCATTGGTTCATTGATCGCCAATGATCTAGCTTTGGATTTGGGATTAAATGCGGGTGAGCTGGGCTTTGCTGTGAGCGCCTTTTTCCTAGCCGCAATTTTTGTCCAGATACCTTACGGTATTATGTTGGACCGTTACGATCCTCGAAAGGTCTATGCTGTATCCCTTTTATTGTGTGCAGCGGGAGCCATCATGGTGGCCCTGACGCCAAATATGCTTTTCCTGGCCTTGGGCCGAGCGTTCATTGCCATAGGTACGTCCGCAAGTGCCGTTACGTCCTTTAAAATTTATTCCATGTGGTTCCCACCCGAGCGCTTACCACTTGCCAACGGGCTAAGTATTGCAGCAGGGGGATTGGGTCTGATGACGGGTACTGCACCCGCAGCGGCAGCGATGCAGTTTATTGATTGGCGGGAAATTCACTTAATCATTGCCGGCTTCTTGGTTATTGGAGCTACAATTGTTGTTACGATCGCACCTTCAAAACCCACCAAAAGTGTTGGCTTGACCCTAGGCCAACAAATAAAAGGTCTAAGCGTGATACTTAAAAGTAGTGCGTTTTGGCGTGTGGCTCCGTTTGTCGCAGTGTTGATCGGAACCTTTGGCGGCTATCCTTCGCTTTGGACAGGCCCTTGGGTGCGGGATGTCGCAAATTTTTCAGATAGCCAGACTGCCATTCTTATGCTTGTGCTTACAGCGGCAATGACAGCGTCCGGATTGGCTACCGGATTTCTGGCCGATTTGGCAAAACGTATTGGCCTAACGCCACTAGACTTCTGTGCCTTTGTCGGTTGGATCTTCGTCGCGATCCTGGCGCTGATTTATTTGCAGTGGATCCCTTCCGATACAGCTGTTTTCATCATCTGGTTCTCGTTCGGATTCATTGCNCCACTTGGCATGGTTATGTATCCGGCTATGGGTGCTCTATTTCCACCCGAATACANAGGAAGACTGAATGCTTGCTTGACCCTCTCCTGGTTCTTAGGTTCATTTATGGTTCAGAACATTTATGGCTTTNTGCTGAATCAATTCCCAACATCTGACGGCAGCTATGCCTTGGGGGGCCACCGCCTTGGAACGGGAATTATGGTGCTTTTGATGATTGGCGCTCTTGTCTGGTTTCACTTGTCGGTGGTATTTGAAAAGCGACAGCCGGCAACTTAATCCTCATTGTACCTCGTCAGCGCCAGTTGGTAAAAATGAGTTGATTGCGTAAGAGAGTGTTTCATCACTTTAAGCAATATTTTCATCCCGGGCTAATTTTTATGGTTGTATGATGCTAACAATAGGCGGAGACACTGTGAAATATGCTTTTGGTAAATAGTGCACTGTGATAGCCTCCTTGACTATTCAATTATGTCTACTGAGGAGTAAAGTCTTTTGGAAATAGTCGGCAATTTGCTTAACGAGTTACCTTGGTTTATTGCCCATATGGCAACGGCCCTGGCCCTGACTTTATTCTATGTGGTCATCTATATGTGGATAACACCGCACCCCGAGATCAAGTTAATTCGGGAAAATAACATAGCGGCAGCGCTCGCATTTGCCGGCAGTTTGATCGGTTTCTGTATGCCATTGGCCAGCGCAATCACCAATTCGGCTTCTTTAGTCGATGTTTTAGTTTGGGGTGTGGTCGCGTTGCTGGTTCAGATCGTTATTTTCTATCTCGTTTGTTTGCCGATCCCTAAAATTTCAGAACGGATCGAGAAAGGCGAGGTGGCCTGTGGCCTGTGGCTCGGCAGTGCATCCTTGGCTGGTGGTCTTCTAAATGCAGCCTCTATGACAAACTAACTGAAAAACCAGCACCGTTGATGTGCGACGAATAACTCTAAAAAAATAGCCCCCAAAGGGAGAAAGTAAGATGAAGTCCCGGAGTTCTGTATCTACCGTTCTAATGATGAGTGCGAGTCTAGTCGCTCTAACCGCCTGTGAAGAACCCAAGGTAGATGCTTCAATTTTCAAAAGCGTGGAACAATGCAAGAGTGACCCGCTTACGACCTCAGATCAATGCGAGAGTAGATTTAAAGAGGCGCAAAGCCAACATGTCGCTGTGGCGCCAAAATATGCCTCTGAGGCCGATTGTCAGGCGGACTTTGGCGTCGGTAAATGTGAAGTAGCACCTTATAAAACGTCAAGCGGTGGCTCGGTCTTTATGCCCTTAATGATGGGCTATATGATGGGTTCCATGATAGGGGGGCGCGGCTCCATGATGTCGCAACCGCTTTACCGGGCCGCCCAAAGCCCGAACAGCTTTCGTACCGCCGAAAACCGTAATGTGGGCTCGAAGACTGGTCGGACCAAAGTCGCCAGTTCAGCGACCAGCCGCCCGACTTTTAAAAGTTCGACCCGTTCGCGCGGCGGATTTGGTTCTTCTGGCCGCCGGTTCGGATCCGGCGCCACCTAATTAAAAACCGCTTGCCATTTTTTCGGAGATCCCATGCAGCGCATTCCCGTGACTGAACGACCCAATCTGTCGGACATAGCAGCCATGCATGAGTTGGAATATATTGTCGGCAAAGGCATTAACGGTTGGGACGAGACCGCCTATTACCAATTCTCAATGCGCCAGATTGAGGAAGATATCGAAGGATCCGCTGAAGAATTAGAGGCCTTGTGTTTCCAGGTCGTGGACCGCGCCGTAAACAACGAAGAAGTCTTGGAACGTCTCGGTATTATCGAACATTTTTGGGACTACATTGCAACTAGCTGGCGAAACGGTGAGAAAAATCTATGCGGCAGAATGGACCTTTCCTATAACGGCGAGGAGCCGGTAAAATTATTAGAGTATAATGCGGATACGCCAACGACTCTCTACGAATCGGCGGTGTTTCAATGGGAATGGTTGGAACAGGTTAAAGAATTGAAATTAATACCTGAGGGCTGCGATCAGTTAAACGATGTCCATGAAAGCATCGTGCAGACATTACCACAATTGGGTATAGCGGGACTGGCGCATTTCGCCTGTAACCACGATATTGAAGATGATAAAGGGACGCTCGACTATCTTGAGGAATGCGCGCGCGAAGCAGGGTTAAAGACCTGTTCCTTGACAATGGAAGACATAGGTATAGATGATGAAGGACGGTTTACTGATCTTGATGACCGAGTCATAACCACACTCGTTAAGCTTTATCCATGGGAATGGATTATGGCAGAAGATTTTGGCCGCCATATACCTTCCAGCGGCATTCAGTTCATCGAGCCACCATGGAAGACCATTTTGTCCAATAAAGGCCTTCTGCCTTTATTGTGGGGAATGTTTGAGGGACACCCCAATCTGCTACCCGCATTTTTTGAGGATGATCCTGCTGCTGCTGCATTTGCCAACGCTGGCAATTATGTCCGTAAACCAATGTTGTCACGACAAGGGGCGAATATCGAGGTCGTTCATGATGAAAAAACTCTGTTCCAAAGTGACGGGCCCTACGGTAACGATGCTCACATCTTACAAGGGTTCCAACCGTTGCCTGATTTACACGGCCGATACCCACTGCTCGGTTGCTGGCTGGTTGCCAGCAAAGTGGTTGGATTGTGCATACGAGAAGACAAAACTTTGGTCACGGGCAAAGATGCTCGCTTCGTTCCTCACGTAATCCTGGACTGAGATTCATCTTAGCGGATATGTGTTTCAAATATCTTTAGTTAATTCGATTTATAGAAAGAAGGACCATCCAATGCTTCACTGCCGAGATGTATTTTGGATTATGAGAACATGATTGGTGGAGACGAAACAACTGAAAATCAATACGGCATCGAGTTGATCCTCGACCTACACGGCTGCGATGCTTCAAAATTCACCCGCGCGAGTATCACCGAGTATTTTGAGCAACTATGCGACCTGATCGATATGCAACGCGAGGATTTACATTTCTGGGATGATGTTGGCCTTTCCGAGGAAGAAAAACAGACATCACCACATACTCAAGGCACATCAGCAGTTCAGTTTATTTTAACCAGTTCTATCGTCATTCATACTCTGGATCAGTTAAAATCAATCTATATCAATATTTTCTCCTGCAAGGTATACGATCCCAAGGTAGCGGAAAAATTTACAGTTGGATGGTTCGGTGCGGCTGACTGCTCGGCCAAGTTTATAGATCGGGTTTGAGGTGAAACACATGAATTTGACCGAGCAGAAAATTCCTATTCCCGTGGCGCCTGGCCATCGAAACATGTTGGAGCACCTTCAAAAGGCAATCGATTTCAGGCTTGAGGGAGGCGCCATACCAGTGCGTTTTGCTATCACCGGTATGGATGAAACACATTACCAGTGTGAGTTCGGCATGCTGGATGGCTTCACTGTTCCGGCTTCCGAAGAACCTGAATCTATATTTCGCTTTATCCGGCGCAAGATTGAGCGAATGGACGCCTTCAACGCCGTCTTCCTGGTGCCAACGGGTATTGGTGCAGAGATTGGTGGTCATGCCGGCGATGCAACCCCGGCTGCACGCGTGCTCGCAGAGGCGTGTGACAGGTTGATCACACACCCAAATGTTGTCAATGCCTCGGACCTTAACGAGATGCCGGAGAATGCTCTCTATGTCGAGGGCAGTGCAATTACACGCCTGATGTTGGGAACTGCGGCATTGCAGCCGGTAAGAGCAAACCGAGTCCTAGTGGTTATGGATGATCATGAAATTGAAATGTTTACCAACGATACAGTAAATGCGGTGAGCGCGGCGCGCGCAACATATGGCTTCGACTGTCCAAAAATTATAAAACTTGATCCGCCTCTTCGCATGACAGCAGAATTTATGCAATCAGGCAGAGCTGCTGGCGAGATCACTGGGTTGGAGCGTGTCTTGGCGGTGCTGGATGAGAATTTAGGCACGTTCGATGCAGTGGCGATTGCCTCCGTTATCGATCTTGATAATGAAACTCATGAAGAATATTTCCACCGAGGTGGCGAAATGATCAACCCCTGGGGTGGGGTAGAAGCAATGCTGACACACACTGTATCAATGCTCTACGAAGTTCCTGCTGCCCACTCGCCAATGCTTGAAAGTCACCAGGTAGCCAATTTTGATCTTGGACTGGTTGAGCCGCGGCTCGCCGCCGAGGCCGTGTCGCTGACCTTTGTTCAATGCATGCTTAAGGGTTTGCACCGCAGCCCACGCATTATTACGGATTCAGATGCCATGCGCGAATCAGGTGTTCTCAGCGCAGCCGACGTTTCTTGCCTTGTTATTCCAGATAATTGTATCGGTCTGCCTACACTTGCTGCACTGGAACAGGGGATTCCTGTCATCGCAATTAGTGAGAATGACAATTTGATGCAAAATGATCTTCGGGCACTTCCTTGGGCACCTAACCAATTGCATGTGGTGGAAAACTATTGGGAAGCCGTTGGCGTGATGACGGCACTGAAAGCCGGCATCACACCGTCTTCGCTACGCCGACCGTTGGCTGCTACAAAGTTAGAAAAGAGAAAATTCGAGGCCCAGCGAGATGTTGGGCGGCAAAGGCTCATCAAAGAAGAATACCGGTAGTTCGTCGTCCTCCACTGTAAAACTGATGCCAGAAATCAGGCCGTGGTGTTCGCCGACCGGACCGCATATGGCGAGGCTGATCTTTTCACCGTATTGGTTAATGAGCACTTCCGCCGTTTCCATGGTACCCGTACCGAGATAGGGGGCGGCATCGTCATAGGTTATTTCCCCGTTCTTGGTAATGCGCAATACCGTCCAGTCATCGCAGGCACCGTAAAGATCGAAGTCGGAAATTTCCAGCTGGCCCATGGCGAAGGCAAAGATCAGTCAGTAAGCGGCCTAGTTTGTAAACGGTAATGATGGTCGCTTTCTAGCCAATAATGGAAATTATAACTATTGAACTGCACTTTTTAAATGACTTTTGATTCAGTAATCAGCCACTGACTGAATTCTACGACCCGTGGGTGAATCGATCGATTCTTGGGCGTGACAATATACCAACCTAGGCCCTGGTCGGTGCTGTCCCCAAACGGCATCGTTAACAATTCACTGCGAAGGGCATCTTCGACAAGGCCGCGCAAACCTAGTAAGACACCTTGCCCGGTGATGGCGGCATTCACGGCAACGGAGAAATCATTGAAATATAGCCCACCTCGACCCTCGGTATTTGCCATGCCCAACTTGGCCAACCAATCCCGCCAATCGGTATTGAGATCACCCGTTTTGGGATCGAAGTGTATCAAGGTGTGGTATTTTAAGTCTTCCGGCGTTTTTAATGGATGTTTCCCATTCACCAAGTCCGGATGACACAAGGGGATAATCGATTCCCGCATGAGTATTTCGCTGGAAAGCCCAGGATAGTGACCGTCCCCAACGCGGATCGCGAGATCAATTTGGTCGCGGTTGAAATCGACGAGTTGGCCGCTGGTCGATATTCTGATATCAATCTCCGAATGATCTGCCCGCCAGCCGTCCAGACGCGGTACCAACCAACGCGCTGCAAACTCACCCACGGTGCTGATCGATAAATGGCGACCGGATGGTTCGATTCTTATACGAGCGACTGCGTCATCCAGGGTTTTCAGACCACCATGGACTTCCGATCGGAAACGGTGGCCTGCTACCGAAAGCAGGATGCCGCGTCCGGTCCGCTCAAAAAGCTTCGCTCCTAATTGCTGTTCTATTTTTTTGATCTGTTGGCTGACCGCTGCCGGGGTTACGTTTAATTCTGCCGCAGCACGCGCAAAATTATCCGACCTTGCCGCCGCCTCAAAAACCCGCAGTCCGTTGACAGAAATGGTTCGTAAGTTCTCGAACATACATTAGATATACTAATGATTTTCGTTAGAAGCAATCGTTTGTATTTATACGATAATTGAGGGAGTTTTAGTCAACATATATTAATATAATTTAATTATTACTGAGGAATCAAATGGCTCCTGATAATTTTCGACCGTCGGTTCATCCTGAACTTGCCGCGCAGATGACGTTGTACGAAACGCCTCGCATTATCACAACTTCTGGCCGTATCCACACGGCTCACTGTTACACTGGGTCCAACTGCACGCTGATCGAAGGCGACGGCGGCGCCGTTCTGGTGGATACCCTGAGCGGCGAGTTGCCAGGGAACGAGGCGGCAGCCGCATATCGCGAAATAACCGATAAGCCCATAAAGGCGGTGATAATCACCCACTTTCACGCCGATCACACCAGCGGTATTTTCAGTTTCGTTGACGAGGAGGATATCAGGAACGGCACCGTCGAGGTTATCGGCCAACGGGAATTAACCGCCAATCAATTACGTGATTGGGGTATTCTGGCACCCATCCGCAACCGGCGTGGACCTTTTCAGTTCGGCGCCCACCTGAATTACGGCGAGAACGGCGGTTTTGGCAGCGCGATCGGCGCCCAGCCCCGGCGCGGCAAGTCGGGGTTCGTCGACCCTACCCGCACTTTCAAAGACGCCCTTGATCTGGAAATCGCCGGCATCAGGCTGCAGGTCATCCATGTTCCCAGCGAAACCGATGACCAAAGCGTCGTGTGGCTTCCCGAGGAAAAGGTTCTGATCTCGGCGGACGCCATTCAGGGGATGACCTTCCCCAACATCTACGCGCTGAGGGGAACTCAGTTCCGCAATCCGATGCAATGGGCGAAGGGTCTGGATGTCCTTCGTGATCTCAAGGCCGAGATCTTGATTCCGCACCACGGACCGACTGTTGAAGGCGCCGATGCGGTGGAGGATCTCCTCAGCGCCTATCGGGACGCCATTCAATATCTTCATGACCAGTCGGTTCGCTGGATCAATCGCGGCTACACCTGGGACG
Organism: Rhodospirillaceae bacterium; assembly: GCA_002725625.1. GTDB lineage: Bacteria > Pseudomonadota > Alphaproteobacteria > Rhodospirillales > UBA2165. The sequence continues at coordinate 9,940 of PBQI01000009.1, forward strand.
AGCTAGCCGACAAAGTAACAATGCCGAAGCACCTCGCGGAGCACCCCTGGCTGGGTGAGTTTTATGGCAGCTATAAGCACTCGGTCCGCAGCGTATTTGCGGGTTACGTGGGGTGGTTCCAGGGTGATGCGGTGGAACTGGATCCGCTTCCATGGAGAGAACGCGCGGAGCGCTATGTGACAGCGATGGGTGGACGAGATGCCGTGCTCGATATGGCGCGAAAAGCCACGGATCAGGAGAATTACCAATGGGCGGCGGACGTCGCGACCTGGGCCGTCCGCGCCGACAACGAGGACAAGGAGGCCCGTGAAATTAAAGCGCAAGCCCTCAGGGGTTGGGCTTATCGGCAAAAGAACAGCACCTGGCGAAATTGGGGGTTGTGTCAGGCCTTGGAATTGGAAGGAGAGCTCGGTGAGCAACTAGGCGGGCATAAAGTTCAACCCGGTCAGGCCCGAAACTATCCCACTGGTGGATTGTTGGAGTTGATGACAGTACGGTTGATTGCCGAGAAATGCTGGGATACACGAATAATCTTGGGATTTGTCTCCACCGACACCGACGAGAACTGCGGCCTTGAGATTCGTCGGGGTGTTTGTCAATTTTATGAGACGCTTCCCGATCATTGCGACGCTATTCTCAGATTCAAAAGACATTTCTTGAGTGAATGGGCAGGTGGCGCGGTAACCTTCGACGAGGGAATAGCATCGGGGGAGGTCAAACTGACAGGAGAACGAAGTGTGGTAGAGAATTTTTTTGACAAATTCGAACCGGCAGAAGGATCGGGACCTTTTGGTATGTCGGTGCGCTAGACGTGAATTATACGTTGGTTAAAGCTGAGCAGCATCGTGGTCAGATTTCAGATCAACCGGAAATCGCCCGGTGCACAAAAAATTCGACGGAAAGGGAGTAAACATGCAATCGGAATGCTATAAAGATCGGCAAAATTTCGAGATGGGGAACTGGCCTGAGTTGAGGGAATCGATGAACAATCTCTTCAAACTCGTGTTCCCAACCCGTGAGGTGTCGGGTGAGCTAAAGCAGTTTGTCTTCACCGCGGCGAGCCTGGCAAGCGGCTGCCTACATTGCCAGTCTCACGGCTCTTACCATCTCCATATGATCGGGGTGTCCGACGAAAAAATTCAGGCGCTGTGGACCTACCAGACGTCGGAATTGTTTTCCGAAGCCGAACGCGCTGCACTCGATCTAGCATTTGCCGCAGGTGTGTCGCCAAACGCCGTTGAACCAGAAAATTATGTCAAACTTCGCAAGCATTTCACGGACATCCAGATCATTGAGCTGTTGGCTGTGATCGCCTGCGGTGGTTTCTTGAACCGCTGGAACGATACCAACGGGACAGTGACGGACCAGGAATCTATCGACTTTGCAAACAATGTGTTGCGGCCAGTCGGTTGGGATCCGGGAAAACACGTCGGCGAGCCCGAGGAGCAGCGGAAAGCCCATCCCGTCACGCTCGGCTGGACCAAAAAGTAAAATTATCGCTGCCAATATTGGATCACCCAATAAAAGGACCTGGTATCATGGAACAGCCAAATTTCCTTTTCATCATTTGCGATCAACTGCGGGCGGATCATCTCGGATGCTATGGCAATCAAGTGATCCGGACGCAGCATATCGACGGGCTGGCAGCGCGTGGTGCCCGCTTTGACCGCTCCTATGTTACCTATCCAGTATGTATGCCCAACCGCGCCTGTCTCATGACAGGCCAGATGGCGTCCGACCATCGTGGTATCAACAACGGCATTCCTCTGGATCTTGAGGTAACGACTTTTGTGGACGTGCTCGCCCACCATGGCTATCGGACAGGCCTGATCGGCAAATCTCATTTACAGGGATACACGCCCTTGGATCCCATGTACGGCTACATCGCGGATGATGAACTCGCCTCGCCGCCCGAAGAATTGCAGGATGTGGTCCGGCGTTCCCGTTGGGGTGAAGGTTATCGGGTGGAACGTCGTATCGCCTCGGGTGAGCTTGCCCAGGAGCCGTACCGGGAAGGATTCTATGGCTTTCAGCATGCCGAACTTGTAACCAGGCATGCCGATTTCACCGATGGACACCACCTCGCCTGGGCCGAGCGCCAGAGACCTGATTTCAAGAGCCTAGTCGGACCCGATAACGCCTTGTCAGATCAACGCCGTCGAGGACCTCAGGCGTGGCGGACGGCGGTACCGCCAGAGCTTTATTCTACCCAGTTCATTGCGGACCGGTCGAATGCCTACATCGCAGAAGCGGCTGCCGGGGAACAACCGTTCTTTCTTCAGGTCTCTTTCACAGATCCCCATCATCCGTTTACCCCGCCGGGAAAATATTGGGACATGTATGAGCCCAATGATATTCCGTTGCCGGGCTCTTTCGGGCAGGTGACGACACCCCGCCTCCAGCAAGTTCACAATATGCATGCGGAAGGTAAGCACAAACGTAATGGCGGTTTTGCCATGCCGGTCGATGAAGAGGAGGCGCGCGCCTTGCTGGCGCTCACCTATGGCATGATCTCGTTCATTGACGATGCCATCGGCGAGATTCTCGCCCAATTGGAGACCCAAGGGCTGGCTGAGAATACTGTGATTGTATTTTTGTCGGACCACGGCGACCTCGGCGGTGATCACGGAGTCATGCTCAAACGGATGCATCATTATCAAGGCCTGATCCGTGTGCCGACATTATGGGTGGAGCCAGACGGGACGTCATCCGTGCGGGACGATCTTGCCTCAACCATCGACTTTCCAACGACGATCTTAAAGCGGGCCGGGATTCAACCCTTCAACGGTGCCATGGGGCGGGATCTCTTCGGCGATCCCGAACCTGATGGACTGATAATTGAAGAACAGGCCGGCCAACCAAAACCCGGCACGTCTAATCCACCCGGTCTGCGTACCCTGGTCACCCGCAGCCACCGTATGACCTTATCGCCCGATGACTCATTCGGCGAACTTTACGATCTTGCGAACGACACGGACGAGAACATCAACCTGTTCGACGATCCGAAGGCCGCGGATACACGGGCAGAACTCATGGAAATCATGTTGCGGCGGATGATGCAGCTCCAGTCAACATCACCGTTGCCACCCTTTGCGCCTTAACACACCACCCCCTTTGGGCGGCCCAGACACGGAGATAACAGTAGGGAGAAAATGGAATGTGTATTATTCAACCGACCAATAAAACCGTCCTCTCGCTCAAAGGGCTCCATCTTCATCACACAGCTCGGTCAAACTGCGCCGCCCGCGTCGGCTTGATGCTTGAAAAAAAGAGCGCGCCTGGACCAGCCATCACGGCGCTGTTGGCGGCAGTTGCAATTTCTCACATTACCCAGAGATCGAGCACTGGTATTATAGCGTTCTCCGGCGGCCTCGATTTCAGGAAGCGGTCATCGAGTGGCGTAAGAAGGCGACCCATGTGGCGGGCGTCGACCCGACGATTCCGGGCCCTGCAGCGGCCACGCAGCATTAGAATGTAGGAGGAGATCCCACATGAGCTTTTACGCCGATTCGATCTATCCCGTGCGCGAGGACGTGGCGGCGATCCACGCCAGTCAAATCAAAAAATTGGGGTCGCCCGGCACCTGGGGGACAGGCATGCAGCGCTTGGCCATCGTTAACGAAGCCCGCCAATCGGGTTATCAGGCGGGTGTTCTGGAAGAGCCGGACCAGCCCGGTGCGATTCCCGATATGGAATTGTCCGCCGTCGCGCGCCGGGTTGTACATCGCCTCACTGTCTCACCAAAAGACATGGACAAAGATTTCTACGACGCGGCAATCAAAGAGGGTCTCAGTGATGTTGAATACGTCGAAATCGTTGGGCTGATCGCACGTTTCACGTGTTTCGATGTTTTTGCACGGGGTATCGGGGTGCCCTTAAGACCTCTGCCGGCGCCCCAACCTGGCCAGCCTACCCGGGACCGTCCCGCCACGGTCGTGCTGGAAAAAGCCTGGGTTCCAACCATACCCGCCGGCCCGGATGGTGGCGACTTTGGTCTGGCGCTCTTTGGTCTATGGCAGCCCTATATCATGCGTGGTCTCAGCCTGGTCCCGGACGAATACCGGGCGCATCATGATTTGGAAGAGGTTCAGTATATGCCATCGGCTCATTTCATGGAATTCGACTATCAGCACCATGAGGGCCTGACGCGGCCCCAGGCTGAGATTGTTGCGTCCCGGGTGTCGGCGCTCAATGAGTGTTTCTACTGAACCAACGGGCATGCAAAGGCGCTCCGTGAGGGCGCAAAATTGTTGGGACATGAAGTCGATCTGAAAGCAATCGTGGATCGGCAACGGGATATCCGTCTCCCTGGTGGGGATGAACTGTTGACGTTTTCTGATGCGGTGCTGGGGACTGACGTGGCCGAACTCGACAAAGCCAGAACAGCACTCTCAGACTCCCTGGGGCCAGCGGCCGTGTCAGCAGCGTCAATTATTGCAGCGTCGTTCACCAAAAACGACCGTGTCGCGAACGGCACTGGAATACCTGCCGAGCCAAGAATGATGGAGGGTGCTGAGGATATTCGGGAATTGTTAGGGCTTTGGAATTTTAAATCCGCGGTGAATACCTCTCGGCACCTGCCGGAAGGGCGGGCCGTTTGAGCAAAAAATTGTGCTGTCCTGTTTGGACGGCTTTTTTTGCGAGATAAAACAGAACTTTGTTGATCCAGCGTTAAGCGGTCATGTGTCCGACCTGTTTGCGCGGAGTTATTACCGCTGGCCCTG
>PBQI01000010.1 GCA_002725625.1 Rhodospirillaceae bacterium
TACGACCATCCCTGCAACAATGAAAATTGTTTTTTTCATAGTTAATTTCATATACTTAATCCTCATAAAAATATTTCAGGACAATAACTATCCCCTCCCAAAAAAATGGGCCTTGATCTATGTCATGTTCATGTTGATCTCAGCCAGCGCCTCAATGGCGACTGGCCATTCACGCCGCCGTTCTTCATCTTGAAGAACCGCTACCAATCTATCATTTGCGGCTTCCACATTGACTTTTCGAAGGAATCTACCAGCATCCCGCCGGTGATATCCTTCGTTGGCGAAAGCGAAATCAAGTAATTTATCGACACTATCACGATTATTCACGTTCGCGTGAGCCTCGGCCGCAGCAAGCCTAACTGATCTCTCTTGGCTCTCTAGTAATTCATCAAGAGAATCGATTTCAGCGCCCAATCGAGACAGTGCTTGAATGGCCTCTGTTTTGACGAAACTATCGCCATCAACCAAGCGATTTTGAAGGAACCCAGCGCATTCCGTCGCGTCAGAATTGCCAAGAGCCCGAACAGCCAAGAGCCGATTATCCCGATCTGCATTGGCCACCACCCTTATCAAGCCCTGAACGGCGTCTTTGGGCAGTCGTCCCATTTTTTTACCGATACGCGCCAATGAATCCAGCGCGGCACTGCGCAATTGTTCATTCTTTGATTCAATTTGAGCCGCCAAGGCTGATGCTGTTTTCTCACTTGCAATATCACCCATTACGCGAGCGGCGAATTGGGGTACATCACTATAAGCTGGAATTTCACGGCTGAGATTAACTCGGCCTTTTTTGGGCGTACGAGCAGACAAAGCCAGTAATTCCATATCAGACTGGGTTAAACGAACACGGTTTTCCTTGATGTTACCCAGTTCGGCAACACGACCGTCTTGCGGTCCTTGCTCTCCCATAATGGCAGCCCAGGTGGATGTCGGATAATCTTCTTTACTTTCGGGACCGAGAGCCTCTAATGAATTTTCACCCGGATCGGAATCGCTTGTGAGTTCCTCGGCATCGACGGGCTGTTCGAGTTCCGCCATGTCGTGAATAACCTCCGGCATTTCCTGTTCCGGACCACCTTCTGGGATCTCCACCAATTCGCCATTAAAAGCGGCAATTAAAAAATTCTCAGCCGCGTCCGCACATTCCTGTTCTGACGCAGCTATTTTAGCCATTTGGGACAGTGCTTCCAGGCGTAACTGCCTTGTATCATCACCTAATATGGCCGCCATGGCTTCCAATGAAGCGAAATCTACGATCTTACTGAGCCCGCGAAGAGCCCCGAGACGGGTTTCTTCAATGATCTCTGGATCCTGCAGGACTGTTATCAATAGATCCTGCGATTGAACACCAAAACCTAGCGCCAAAGCTTCGGCTGCCTGAGCGGATACGGCTGGCTCACCATTTTGCAATTTATCGGCAAGTCTTTCTGCCATGCCCTCTTGGCTCAAAACTTCGGAAAATTCTTTAAGTTTTTTAATCGTTATGGCCTGTACCTCCGGAGACGGGTCATCCAAAAGACCAACCAACTGCTCGGTAGCGCCAACACCGGCTGCGGCCACCGCCAATGCGCGGACTTCCACATCGGGATCCCTGAAAAACATAGCCATTGTTTCTTCACCGGATTTGTTTTTGGCGAGGGCCTTAATCACTGAAATTCTAACTTCCTTGGCAGAATCCATTACGGCTACCTGCACAGCTTTTTGGGCTTTTTCATCGGGCAATCCTGCCAGAATAAACACAGCGCGGCGCCGACGTCGGCTTTCCGGATCGTTTAGATAATGGATCAATGCTCCGATTCCGGCATCACCCAATCGTCCCAGGCTTTCAAAGGCCATTTCAGTAAGATCCTGACCTTCGTCATCGTCAATTGCCGCCATAATATCCGGAACGGCTTCTTCAACGCTCAAAGCGGCCAGTGATTTTATCGCCTCAACTTGCAGATCGACCCAGCTGTCCCAGCCATCCTGGTAAAATTCTTCCTCGTCCCAATTGATTTCCTCGTCATGCCTGACCAACAAGCGTTTGAGCCAAGGAACGACTTCTTGGAACTGCATCTTGCTCAATGCCTGTACGGCCGCTATTTTGACTTCAAAGCATGGATCGCCGATTAAGTTTTCAAGCAATTTCGGCGCCGCTTTTGCATCATTGATTACCAACAACGCCTCCGCAGCGTCAGTCCGGACATCTTCATCTTCATCCAATAAAGCCTCGATCAAAATGTCGACAGAAGCTGTATTGCCAATAGCACCCAAAGCCTGCGCCGCTGCACAACGGTGTATGTCGACGCCATCGCGTAATATGGAACTCAGTGCTTGATTTACGTTCATAAGTTGCTCTTATCCTTTAAAAGGCAGAAAACCCTGCCGCCCCTCAGATAAATACAACTTTACCCGAGGGGCATGTTCGGCAGGATCTAGCCTGTAGTGCGGCCCCACGCAAATAAACGCGCGAAACTCGGATCAGATGATATCCCTTGGTGCAAAGGACATGGTCCGGAAAGTGCGTTTGTAAGACGATTCGCCAATCTTCTTCACTTTCGAGGTCCCCATTTTGAAGTTGTAGTTGCCGCTGATCCAATCAACGATCCGGCCTTCCAGCGCATTGGCCGGCTGCTGGGTGTGCAAGAAATCCATATAGATCATGCCCTTCTTGATATGGCGGGTAACCATGGCAACGCCGGTGACAGCTGCCCGGGTTAACTCGATATTCCCAGCCTTCATTTGACCGGAGAAGGTATAGTCAGATCCTTCGACACCAAGCACGGTCTCTTTCAAAGACGGCACCCGATCCGAATAGGCCATAACCATATCACCTGATTCGATACCGCGTTTTTTGGCGTCATCAGGATGGATTTCGACATAGTTGTCGGGCCAGCGTTGGACGATATAAGGCCGACGACGATCATCAAAACCAGACTGCCAACGTTCGTTGGTCCGTCCCGAAGAACACCACAGCTCATCACCCCGGGGTTTCATCCATTCCCAGTAATCGGAGAATAGTGACCAAGGAGATTTCTGGATATTACAACGACCGGACTGACTGTTGAAATGTGTCAATTTCTTATTGAACACATTGGCCGCTTCCGGTCCCGTTGCATCCAGCTTACGCGTGGTATCATGGAGGCGTTTGGTTCCAACCAAAGACCCATCATCTTTCATAAAAACCGGACCTTGGATACCGTTGGTGCCAAACTCCCGCATCTTCTGATGCAAGGTTTTGCCTTCACGCTTAGCGGCGACCTTAATCATATAAAAGTCTTTACGACTGCCGCGGGAGAACCTCGCCATTTCTTCGGCGACCTCGCTGGAGTTTTTCCAATCGAAGCCGTCGAAACCCATCCTTTGGGACAATTGGGCGATAATCCACCAATCAGGTTTTGATGCGCCCGGCGCATCATAGAATTTTTGATACAATCGAAGACGACGCTCACCATTGGCCCGCATGAAATCTTCTTCGCCCCAAGTTGCAGCGGGGAAGACGATATCGGCATATTGAGCGCCAATCGGATCAACTAAATAAATTTCCTGGTTGATTACAACCATGCCCCCAGAGTCCGCCCTTTTCTTCAAGGTATCAATGATATCCTGCTTGTCATAGGAGCGAACCTGATGAGGATTGGCGACCGTCAGTTCATGGAAACGTTTGGCCAATTGCTGTGATCCGCACATGGATTGAATCCAAGTGGTGCCGATCACATGAGCCATCCGGGTATGGCCGGACATGGTGTACGTATCCGTATCCAGCGCCCGACGACGACGTCCCGGTACCTTCATGGGTGACTTGTTGCGCGGATATTTGCCACCGCGTTGACCGCCACGTTGGTGACCACCGGCGCGACCGATAACTTGGCCCGGACGTCCGCCGGCGCCAACCACAATACCGAGGGCAGAAATCGCCTGGGTGCTGCCGGTATTGTTAGACCAATACAGACCCTTTTCGATCATGATCGAAGTTTTAGGACGCTTGGAGCCTTTAGGTTTAGCCATCCATTCGGCCGCCAATTTGATCTTCTTGGCGTCTACACCAGAGACCTTGGCGGCGTTGGCGAGTTTGAACTCGTCCTGAGATAGCAGCCATTTCTTCCAGTCATCATAACCTTTGGTCTGGAAAAGGCCCCAAGTCGTGCGCCACTGCCAAGGCGTATTACGCGTACCCTGACCGAAGCCTGAGGAGGAGGCCCATTTATTGTTGACCCATTTCTTGATCCACTCTTTATCCTGCCAGCCGTTTTCGGCAATGATCCGTGCAATGGCGTTGATCACCAGGACATCGGTGCCCGGATTTACATCCAGCCACAAACCTCCATTGGCTTCCGCATAAGCGACACCGGCGGTGCGGCGCGGCACCATAAAGATAGCTTTTTGGCCATTTTGGATACCTTGCATGATCCATTGAGTAAACAAGATGGTTTTAGTCTCATACGGGTCGGTACCGCAGATCATCAATGTTTCGGCATTCATCCAATCGTCATAGGCAGGACCGAAATTGTCAAAACCAGCGTCACGGAAACCCGGTGTGGAAGACACATCCGACGGCGTATCATGGAAAGTAAAGTTCGCCGTATTAATGTGACGCAACGCGTATTTGGTGATCGCGTAGGTATTTTCCAGATATTGATAGGAATAGGTCTTTACACCGTAAGCGTTGGCGCCGTGATTGTTGATTACATGTTTGCCGACTTCAGCAGCAACATCGAGGGCAAAATCCCACGGCACCGGCTGTAAAATGCCATAGATCCGCATCATCGGGCTCTTTAGCCGATCGCGGGTCGGGGACTGTGGATTGTAAAGCTTTTGCGCAATACAGCCACCGCGGAGACTTGAGTCACCGCCCTTATTGACGAACTTGGCATCTTTATCAGGAATAATCACGACATGATTCGGCTCGTCATTATGCAGCACGATGTTGTGCTGATTAGGCGCAACCCATGATCCCAACGGATCAACAGGGAATTTTTCGTTGAAAGCATTCTCACTGGCTTTCGGTCCACCGTTTTTATGAAAGTTGACAGGCCAGCGGTAAACTTTGAGACCACATGCGACGATACAATAATCACATGCCGTGGTGACAACATCAGCGCCCTTCGGAGGAAGCGGCACGTCTGTTTCTGGAATATAATATGGAGTAGCCAATTTCTGTTCCCCCTAACCTTGAAAATTGTCGAAGCGGCCGTAAATCAGACCGAAAACGGCAATCGCATAAATATCGTCACCATCAACTTCGAGCAGCACCTGGGGCAAGCTTTGATAAGCTTGGCCGGAAATCAGGATGCCATGTCGCGTTAGGTCGTAAGTCGACAAATGCAATGGGCATGCGCCCAATGATTTGGTGTCGCCCTTGTAGCTTCCGGACATGTCGCCACCTTGATGGGTACAGGTATAGTTAAACGCCACGATATCTTTGTTGGGACCGATACCGCCGCCAGCTTCAACACCGAGTTTGACAATCATAGAGTCCGAATACGCCCCTTTATCGGGATATTGGAAATCGATTGGCGTGTCGGCTTTCAACTGGCTGAGTTTGGCAACCAGTTTTCGCGGATAGGTCGCCACCATGGCTGGAATCTGGGCCATGCCGGGACCGGCGCTGACCATGGCCACCGTGGAGACGCCAGAGGCGAACAGGAAGTCCCGTCGTGACATTAGGCACTTGCCATGACCCTTTTCGNTNTTCGTGACCTCTCCCTCAGTCGGGGCAAGGTCNAGTTTGGTTTGAGTTTCNATTTTCATGAATATTTCTCCTCGTCCTGCCTAATCCAGGGGCGCNTAAGGTGGAAGTTTAGGCGTCGCCATTTTGATCTCAGGTCCGCTCAGGGATTCGAGGAAAGCAATAAGATCTTCCTTCTCCTCATCTGACAGTTTGAGAGGTTTCAACAGCTTCGTCTTATTGGCGGAGAATTCATTTTTTCCGCCACCATCGTTATAGAAATCAACCAATTCCTCTAAATCGAAAAACGAACCATTGTGCATATACGGAGCGGTATATGCTGTGTAGCGCAACGGCGGCGTCCGGAATTTACCTTTATCGGCCTTTTCTTTAGTCCGAAAATAGAGACCGGCGTCATCCTTGACCGACCGATACATCTTCTCGGTGGTGCCTTTGCTATAATTTTGATAGCGGAAGCTAACCTGAGCAAGACCTTGGGTCAGCCATTCTTCAGCGCGCGGAACACCGAGATTGTAGTATTTCTGGTCGGTCATCTGCGGGCCATTGTGACATTCGATGCAATTGGCCTTACCCTGGAACAACTTAAGACCGCGCACTTGTTGTGCACTGAGTGCTTTCTTATCGCCCCGCATATATTTGTCAAAAGGCGTTTGATTGTGAATCAAAGTCCTCTCGAACGCGGCCATCGCCCGCCACACATTGTTAACACGCGGCCAACGATCGCCGAAAACTTTGCGGAACGCTTCAACATAAGCCGGAATAAACGCCAGCCTAGCCTCAATCATGTCACGCTCTCCGTTACCGGAGAGTGCGCCCAACGCCGCCGAAGGGGCCTGACTTTCAAGCGAGTTAACGGAACCGGACCAAAATAACTTACCGAGATATGCGGTGTTCACTACCGTTTGGCTGTTGCGCCAATGAATGGCGCCTGGATAGCCACGAGAAATCGGGTCATTAAACCCCCAACCTTGTTTCGGCGAATGGCAATCGGCGCAAGATACGGAGGCGTCGCCGCCAATCCTGGGATCGAAAAACAACAATTTTCCGAGAGCAATTTTTTCCGCTGACTGCTTGTTGTCGGCAGGAATAGGCGGGTTGCCTAAGGCTCCTAATGGAGGGTTTTTGTCGGCTATAGCGGCTGTGGAAAAACCCACGGCGACCAGGCCAATCGAGAATGTATAAATAATTTTTTTCATCATTTTTATCTCTCGCCTCCTAATTGCGCTGCTTGAGCCAATCTTTGATGGGCTTATAATTAACGTCGATCTTGTCGTTCCAAACATGCTGCGATCCCGTCAAAGGCTTACCGGATAAAGATTCCAGGAAAACGACCAAATTAGATTGTTCTTCCTTGCTCAAATCCAGAGGCTTAATACGCGGGTCCTTATTGGCGTCATTGCCGCCACCGTTGTTGTAGAACTCGACAACGTCCTTAAGGGTTTTGATCATGCCGTTATGCATATACGGAGCCGTTTGTTTCAACTCGCGCAAGGTCGGCGTCATGAATTTACCAATGTCCGATCCATCTGCTTTGTGAGTGCGAATATGAGCACCAACATCGCGCCGAATGTTCATGATATTTTCAATTCCCAGAAACAGACCAAAGGTGACATAAGTCACATGACGTAAAGGATTTTTCCAGATTTCCGGATTGTTCGGTACAGCCGTATTGTGAGGCTGATCATCGGTGAAACGATTACCCGAGTGACAAGATGCGCAACCGGCTTTACCCTTGAACAATTCGAAGCCACGCTTTGCCGCATCGGACATTTTACCGTTATCGAACGCTGCACCACGAGACGTCAGAGTTTTCAAATACTCAGGGATCGCTTTACGGATGGATCCGTTTGACGGCTCACCGTAACCGGCATCCTTAAACATTTTCACATAAACGGGATCCTGTTTAACGCGTTCCTGCATCAACCGCATGTCCATATTCATGTTGTAGGTTTCGGTGATCGATTCGCGGGTAACGTCATTGAGATTGGTTCCGATACGTCCATCATGGAACCAAGCCGCTTTCTGCGCCGCATTGATCAAAGTCGGCGTGTTCCGAAAACCATCAGAACCGGGATAAGCCTTTGATAAGGCCAAACCGTCTGAAAATCCTTTGCTGGGAACATGGCATGTAGCGCAGCTGATCGCCGCATCACCTGACAATCTTTGATCGAAAAAAAGACGCTTTCCGAGCGCCGCTTTCTTGGCATTAACTTTCGGTGCTTTGACCGGTCCAAAGCCATCGGCCGCAACCGTGGCGGAAGCGGTGACAACACCGCTCAATACGATTACCGCCACCTTAATAATATGGCTGCGGAACCCCTTAATAACAAGAATACCCATCTATGGGTCCCTCCGTCGTTAATACCGACAAGGCATCTACGGTCCCCCCCAGACACCCAATTTCTAAAACAGGCGTTTTTCGCCGCTAATGACTGACGGGAAGACTTCCAAAAAAATTTCGATGAGGAGAAGCCAAAGATTTATCTGGCTCTTTCCTCTCCACCGTGGATCTCTTCTTGTCGCAATTCTGTCAGCGGTGAAAATTTCGCGTGGGGGTAGAGTAATGTTGGAACCGCTCAAGGTGCCTTGACGCGTGTCAAGTACGTCCCGTTCTCACGAAAATGTGATTGGCATAACCCTATACTCTACGGGCGTTTCAGGCGTTTTGCCATATTCGAATCGGTTAAAAATTGATGATAAATCCAAAACCGTGCAAGGAATCACTAGGAGGGTGCCATAGCGGCTGAAGAATGTAGGGTGACTCAGTCGTCGGAGACTTTCTCGTCGCCTTTCCAGCGGCGGAACAGATTGTGCTCAATCTCGAAATGGTCGAGTATCTTACCTACCGTCTGGTGAATGATATCGGTAATGGACTGGGGGCCATGATAAAAGGACGGCATGGGCGGCAGAATGGTGGCGCCTAAGTCGGCCGCCCGAGACATCAGGTCCAGATGCCCCCGATGCAGCGGCGTTTCGCGCACCATCAATACCAACCGGCGTTTTTCCTTCAGGGTCACATCGGCAGCCCGCACTAGCAGGTTTTCATTGTAGGAATTGGCAATAGCCGAGAGACTTTTGATGGTGCACGGCACCACCACCATACCCTTGGTCAGGAACGACCCGCTGGCCGGCGCGGCGCCGACATCTTTGACATTGTAGACGACGTCAGCCATTTTCTTAACTTCACCCAGGGTAATATCAGTTTCGATTTTGAGATTTCTTTCCGCCGAATCACTGAGAATCAAATGGACCTCCTGATCCAGGTCCCTCAGCACTTTCAGCATTTCCACGCCGTATATAACGCCGGTTGCACCGGTAAGGGCAACTACGAGCGGTTTAGTCATTTCAATACCTGCTGCTACTCACTGAATAGTCGCGCCATTATTCTGAACTTCGGAGCTGGCTTCAAGCAAAGTATAACCGGCGTCTTCCAATGCCTTCATCACGCCGTCGAAATTATCGGTCTGGAATCGCAGAATGATTTTCTTTAAATCGCCACCGTTTTCATCGACTGAAAACATAGATTGCATAGTACCACCGGAATCGTCGACGACCTTGGCGATTTCGGACATGACACCGTCGGTAATCACCATGGGTGACAGCGTGACGCCACTCCACGATTCCCAGGCGCCCAGTACACGCGCGGCCAAGCTGAAAATTTCAGACGCCGATATAATGCCGACAAGTTCACCGCCTTCAAGCACAGGGAACTGGCTGATATCTTCATCCTGGCCGCGCCTGAGACAGTGTTCCATGGTGTCGTTGGCGTCCACCGTGGCGGGGCGGCGCGCCATTAAATCTTTTACTTTCAAACGGTTAACAAAATAATCGAACTCGTGAGGGTCCTGGCCACGGGAAACGAACTCGGCAGCGCGCAAACAACTCGCCCTTGTGATTACCCCTCTGAGATCGCCGTGGTCGACCACTGGCATAACCCGCAGGTTCTTTTCGATCAGCGTCCGCTTGGCGTCGGCTACCAAGGTATCACTGGTAACCGTCTCGGGGTCCGTTTTCATCCAATTGCGTACTATCATGACCTTTACCTCTCAAATGGTTACCCGACTTTCGATATCTCGGACGAATTCGAAAGCTTGTAGAGCCGGGTAAATTCGTCCACGGCGGCACGGGCGAACTCAGGTGTATAAAGATGCAAGTTAACTTCCTTGACGGCGTTTTTGTCGTCGATCTTATCCTTGAGTCTTTCGACGAAGGCGGCATCCGCTTCGGGATCATAGATCTGATGCCCTTCAACCGACAGAGACGACCAGCCCTGGGTTGGAATCAAAAACGTAAAAGGCCCAGTATATTGGTTGAGCCGATCAGCGAATACGTCAGCCGCCTGGCGTAGTTCATCGGCGGTGGTGCGCACTTGTACGCGAAGCGCATCCTGTACGAATTGCTCTCGGTCCTTGGTGGCTTCGATCTTGTCAGCGCGCCCGCCGTAGCTGAGAAAATCCAGACCGCACGGCGCAATAACCGCTGGGATACCGGCAATCCCAGTGGCTTTCAGCCGATCTGGTCCGGGATCGCGATTGCCTTCGAACAGATGTTCCATTATGCCGCCAGTGCAAAGATCGAGAATACCGTCAAAGGCGCCGTCAGCGATCATTTCCTCCATCGCCCGGTCGCCCTTACCCTGGGCATGACAGACGACTGGCGCGTAGCCGGCTTCTTCTAGCATGCCCATGGCCGTCTGCACGGCCATTTCGCCGAAGCCGAAATTACTGATGGCGACAACCGGTTGATCGAAATTGAATTCTGTCCCTAGAGATATTTCCACCATACCGCAGATGGCGCCGATGGCGTTGGTGATCTGCGCTTTCAATAGCGGATTCATTTTGACGATATCCAATATCGTGTGATGCATGGTGATATCGCGCGTACCGACGTAACTGTCAATATAGCGGGGATGGGCCGCCATGGGCGACGCCATGACTTTGGGCATGCCGAAGGGCAAACTTTTCATGATGCTGGTGGAGATAAGCGTGGCGGTACCGCCGCCGACACCGAAAATTCCATGTACCTTACCCTGCTTGAGCAAATCCTCGACGATCAGGGCGGCACCCTTGATCTGATTTTGAACCGAGCGGTCACGGTCCGTCCGATAGCATTTTCGGACCTCTTCAATGGTCATCCCACCGCGCTCGGATACCTCTTCCGTCGTCACGTCACCGGGAAAGGGCGGCGGCTCCTCCATGCTGACATCCACCAGCACGGCATCGTGTCCGCGCTCCTCGATCTTTTCCTTCACGAAAATGATGTCCTCGCCCCTGGTATCCAGGTTGCATATTATGACGATACCCTTTTTCCCTTGCTGGTCTATCCCTGGCATGACGGCTTAATTCCTATTTAAATCGTGTGCTTGAACGAAAATGGGGCGGGTGTTACCCCGCCCCGATCGCTACTATTTGATTTCTTCAGGTTTGGTCAGGCGGTCGATCATATCGGCCACCGGGCTGCTACCTTCAAAACCATACTCGCTCCAGCGGTCTGAGACTTTCTGCAGGACTTCTCGATCCATGAAGATCTCATTTGGCTTGTCTTCCCATTCATAGGGGGTACAGGCATCCAACAGGATACGGCTGGTGATTTTACGCTCATCAATGGGCAGGCCGGGGTCGAGAACCGTCGAACGTCCCCGGTCGATGATCTGCGCCGACCGTTTCGGATCGAACCGCGTCGACAAGGCCCACATGACGCGGTCCCAGTCATCCGCCTGAATATCATGATCAACCGTAATCACACCCTTGACGCCATAGTGACCCGTAGTGGAGGCGATAACCGCATTACCCACATGGTTGGAATGGCCCGGATATTTCTGGCGGACGGAAACGATGGCCCAGAAACGGCCGCAGGCTTCCGGCGGCATGTAGACGCTTTCAATTCCCGGCACTTTCATGGTTTCCAGATCATGCCATAAGGTAGCCGTCCGGTTGAGAGACTGGATCATATGAATGTCATTGATGGGCTTGCCCACCGTGGTCGACCACATGACCGGATTGTTCCGGTGCAGGATACGCTTGATGCGGAGCACCGGTTTTTTGAAGTCCTTACCTTTGTTGCCAGAATAGTAGCCGGTGTACTCACCGAAAGGTCCTTCATCCATTAATTCGTTGGGATCAATAAAGCCTTCAGCAATGATTTCGGCATTGGCCGGCAAGGTCAGGCCGGTAACCTCCGATTTAAAGACCGGTACCGGGCGCTGACGCAAGGCGCCGGCGATGTCGAATTCGGAGACATCGGAACTGACCAAGGTGGAACCGGCCAGGAACAGGACCGGATCACAACCGACGACGGCGGCGGCAGGCATCAATTCGCCCCGTTCCGCATATTTTTTCATATGGAACTCGCCGTGCTTACCGGGAAGAATTTGGGAGCCCAGAATATCTGGGCCCAGCACCTGTGATCGGTAGGTGCCCAGATTGGTCCAACCGGTGTCGGGATCTTCGGTCAGCAGATATCCGGCGGTAACGAAGAAACGGCCGCCATCATCAGGATAAAAATGAGGAACCGGGAATTTAGTGATATCAATATTCTCGGTGATCTGGTTTTCCATGACCGGAACGTCATCGACATATTCCGGCGGCACCAGGCCCTGGGTGGTCAATTCCATCCACTTTTGCGACAGGCTGCTCATGGACTGGCCGGGGTCCTGTTCAAGGGCGATGGCCAGGCGTTCCTTGGTGGTGAAGGCGCTGGTGAAGACGGGTGCCGTATTGTCCTTGACGTTCTCATACAGCAATGCCGGTCCATCCTGCTCTTCGTTCACTTTGGAAATATGGCAGAGTTCGTATTTCCAATCGACTTCCGTCTCCACCCGGTGCAACTCGCCGGCTGCATCCAAGGCTTCGATATAGCTTCGAAGGTCATCGATCATGTTTGGTTTAACGGGTGCGTCCATATTATTTACTCCTCTATTTTGAACGTGTGATTAAAAGATTGATTTCGAGTTTTTAAGTACTCAACTCACTTTTTGTCCTTTCATAAGAGAAGACAAAATATGATCCATGGCCGTGCCTTTTTTCGCGACGGGCTCTTTTTTCTTGGAACTCCAGACGGTCTCGGGACGCGCCTGGAGAATAAAAATGTTGGCTTCGGCGGGCATGTCGGCGTCGACCGCCCATTCGATATCCATGGGCCGTCCGTAATGCTGTTCGATCAGCTTGCCCATTTTCGCCAGTTCCAGCACTTCCTCATCAACGATGGATTGGATGCTCTGACGCTCATGGGGGACTTCGATACAATGGGAACTTTGTGTTTCATAATTAACCGTGTAGTAGACTTCTTTTCTTGTGATCGTCCGGTCGAGAGTTTCCATGGAAATTTTGTTGACCAGGAATTCGTCCGGCGTCACTTCGCCGGAAACAACGGCTTCGCCAAATCCGAAACTGGCGTTGATCATCATCGAAGAACGGTCGCCATTGGTCGGGTTGATGGTGAACATCACGCCGGCTGTGTGCGAATTGGCCATCTTCTGGACGCCAACGCTTATGGCCACCTGATCATGGGGAAAATCCATTTTTATGCGGTAAGAGATAGCGCGGCCGGTAAAAAGGCTGGAAAAGCATTTTTTGGTATAATCCAGAACGTCATCAATGCCTCTGACCCACAGGAAGGTATCCTGCTGACCGGCAAAACTGGCGTCGGGCAGGTCTTCCGCCGTGGCGCTCGAACGCACAGCGACCGGAACGGCAGGGCGTGAGCAAATGGTCGAAAGCTGGCGGTAATATTCACCGACGTCATCTTGGAAATCGATCGAAAACGGCGCCGCCTCGATCATGCCGCGGATTTCCTCGCTGGCGGATTCCAAGGCGGCCATATCTTCATGATCAAGCCCTTCAAGGCGTTTGAAAATCTTGCCCGATATGTTCGCCTCATCCATGAAGCGTCTGTAGCCTTCCGTTGTTACGGCAAACCCGGGAGGTACGCGGATACCGGCATTAATCAGTTCGCCCAGCGAAGAACATTTACCGCCGACGAGATCGACCGAACCTTTGTTGACCTCCTCAAACCAGCAGACGACTGGTGCATCCGTACTCATTTCTATTTCCTCATCTATCCGTGAAAACGCCCCACCGCCCGGCCAGAAAACCGGACGGCGGATGCAGGTTTCTTAAACGATAGTGATCTCGCCAGTGGTGCCGTCGACCCTGATGGTCTGGCCCGTTTTGACGATCTTGGTCGCGTGACCCGTACCGACAACCGCCGGCATGCCATATTCACGGCAAACGATCGCGGCGTGACACATGACGCCGCCGACATCCGTGACACAGGCCTGGATCTTGGTGAAAGCCGGCGCCCAGGACGGCGAGGTGGTCGGCGCCACCAGAATTTCGCCATCTTCGAGCTGTCCGATTTCCGCCACTGTTCGGCAGACACGTACCTTGCCTTCAACGGTACCGGGCGACCCGGCAAAGCCCTTGAAAGCCTTGATGTCATCCACGTTTTCAACGTCCTGAACCTCGGCCCAGTTTGCCAGAGAGTCGTTGGTGACACCCCAGAGAACCATGGTGAAGGGTTCTTGAATGACTTCCGGTGCGGGACCGATGGCGGGCGGCGGAGCCCACTCACGGAACTTGTCCATAACGCCTTTACGCCATTCGATTTCCTTCGGCCAGACTGCTGGACCACGGGGTTTGACGTTGGTCGCCCAGGCGGTCACCACATCCCAGAGGGCGTCTTTGATTTCAGACCGTTTGAGATACCAGATGTCCTCGACATCGTTGATGAAACCATGATCTTTCATGATGGCACCAACTTCGCGGACCTTGTTCCAGAAAACGCTATGGAACCAGTGCTCGACATAGAAGAGATGGTTTTCAACATACGGGAACACGGTCTTCGCCGTGGCCAGCAGTTCGTCAAAAGTCCCTAGGTCTTCTTCATTCTCGATCAAGGCACGATATTCTGCAGTGATACGATCGCGTTCCTGCTGAACTTGTTCCATGGGACGATCAATAGATTCACCAGCTTTTATCTTATCTATATACATGCAGATAAAGCTTAGCGGCACATTGAGATCATCGTTCCAGCTCTTGTCGTGATGATACCAGCCGGTGCCGGTGGAAACATGGAACCAGGGGTAACGGGCTTTTTCAAAAGCTTCCAGCCACTGCTTGCCGGTGTCGGACTTGTCCAGACCGGCTTTGACTTCTTCAAAGTCTGCGCTGAACTTGACACCTTCCTCGACACCAAGCTCAACAGCTTTACGCGCCAGGTTCTTCAGCTCTTCGTCGGGCTGATACATGATGACGTCGATACCGGAAATCATCTGTGTTACCCGTTGGTCCGGAATGTCTGGGAAAATGCTTTTACAGTGACCCATAAAGGTCACGTAGGCCGCATAACCAAGATTGAGGAATTCGAAATGGTACTGCCAGCAGCGAATACCGAGATCAATCAAATCGTCATAGGCTTTGAGCAGGTGATAGCCTTTGGATTCACCGAGGGCATCATCAACGACGGATTTTTCTTCCATGTCGGGCAGAGTGGGGATTTCCAGCGCCTCAAGATCGGCGATGGTAGATTTCATTTTTTCTTCCCACTTGGCCTCAAGCTCGTTCCAGTTCTGGTAGTAATAACCGGCCCGCTCCATGAAATGACCAACCCGTTCTTCAATCACGGCAGGATCGGTAACCGGCACCGGCGAAATATAGACATAGCCGTTGATCATCCGGTGATCGACGCCGAAGACCGGCGGCACGGAGAAGATGCGGGTGTTGTACTGTGACAGAGCCAGATACCAGGCTTCATCCCAAATGGTGTCGAAAGGATAAAGGGGTTCGGGATAGTGGAGACCATCGTAAAACCAGAAGGTCTCGTCTTCATATTTCTGGCGTTCCGGATCGTCCGTCGTAAACTGGTACTGGTACGGATACATCCGTTCCCATCCTTCTGTGCCGGGGATTTGATCGCCGGCCACATCATGGGGCTTAGGAAATTTCATTTGTGACATGTCATTTGTCTCCCAATTGGGGTTAAGGCTTCCTATTAAAATAATTCCGGCGAACAGAGAGCCGGAACTCCCGCCTAATTCTGTTTCGCGGCCTATTTATTGACCGCCGACGGGGCTTCTTTTTATTTGGGAAAGCGGGAGCGGCCGCTCCTGCAGAGTGCCTTTAAATTCAGGAATTTTACCATTTCTTGAGTGACCGATATTCTGGCCGTAATGGTCGTTTTTCATATTTGTTCCTGGGGAGCACCCCCCTGTGATGCCCGTTGTATTCGCAAGGGACGTGCCAGTTCGTAGTCAAGGGGGTGGAATTTAAATTCCGCATTGCCAAGATATTCCTAAAAGGAAAAGCAAATATACAGTTTACTTAAATATTTATTTTGATTCTAAATAAGGAAGGGCTGGATTCTGAGAATCGCTCTTAATTTTAACCAAATGATTAATTGATCATATGATTAAATTAATTGAAAATACCCACAGAAAATGTGAGGATATCATAAGATATTAATCAAAAATTTTATTAGAGGACAAATCATTGACGGAACCCATGAAACCCGATGATGATGGCCCTATAGGCCAAGCCGATGCCGCCCGACTGGCAACTGGACGCCTTATAGACCCAGGTTCAAAACTGGACGACAATGATTTTGATATTAGCGAGTTGGCTTCCCGTCTCCGGTTTTCACTCGATAAAGGTCGCATTTGGCTAGATACCAATCGCGTCGCCTTGATTCATCTATCCACCCTATCCTCGCTACGCCGAGAAATGATTGACAAACTCGGCGTCGAGGAAGCGCGCGGATTTTTCGCCCGTATGGGCTATACGGCCGGTTCCCGCGATGCCAATCTAGCCCGAAAATTAAAGCCCCATCATTCCATGCGGGAAGCCTTCGCCATCGGACCGCAGCTGCGCAAACTACAGGGCGTCACGGCGCTGCAGCCCGTAAAATTGGAGATCGACGTCGCCAGCGGGCATTTTTATGCCGAAGCTAATTTCCTGGAGTCATATGAAGCCGACAGTCATATTGGTTCCTACGGCATGTCGGATGAACCGATCTGCTGGATGCAGATTGGATACGCCAGCGGTTATGCCAGCACCTTCATGGGCCGGTCGGTAATCTATCGGGAAATGGAGTGCCGCGCTGCGGGCAGCAATCAGTGCCGTATGGTCGGTAAGCCGGTGGAAGACTGGGACGATATAGAGTTGGAATTAAAGGCGCTGCAACCGGAAGCCTTTGCCAATCGATTTGCCGGACAGGTCAAATCGGTTCGCTCCTTCGACGAAGCCGGCGTATCGGAAATGTTCGCCGACGAACTGGTAGGCGCCTCTCCTGGCTTTGTCGCCACCTGTCACCTCATAAAAAAAGTCGCAGACACCAATGCGACGGTTTTATTTCTGGGTGAAACCGGCGTCGGTAAGGAAGTGTTCGCTCGCACCCTGCACAATATCAGCCCGCGCACCGACCAGCCCTTTATCGCCGTCAACTGCGCCGCCATTCCTGAAAATCTGGTGGAAGCAGAATTGTTCGGTGTGGAGCGCGGCGCCTTTACGGGCGCTGTATCCTCCCGTCCCGGCCGCTTTGAGCGTGCCCATGGCGGTACGTTGTTTTTGGACGAAATCGGCTCTCTTAACACCCAGACCCAGATCAAACTGCTACGCGCCCTGCAGGAAAGGGAGGTGGAACGAGTCGGCGGCACCGAAATCCGCAAGGTCGATGTCCGTATCGTCGCCGCCACCAATGAATCCCTCGACAACGCGGTTAAGGAAGGAAAGTTCCGCGAGGACCTGCTGTTTCGCCTGAACGTTTTCCCGGTCAATATTCCGCCGCTTCGGGACCGCCGCGACGACATTCCGCCCTTGATGGGCCATTTTCTTCACCGCTATACGGAGCTACACGAACGTCAGGTTCCTGGATTCACAGAAAAAGCAGTGGATGCACTTTATGAATATGATTACCCCGGCAATATCCGTGAATTGGAAAACTTGATCGAACGCGCCGTTATCCTGATCGACGAAGACCAGCCGATCGATGTTTCGCATCTATTCGCCGATGCCCGCAAAATCCCAACCGTGATGACGAAATTGGATGAAGCCGGCTCGCTCAAACAAAAAAATGACATCGATTTAGGCGATGGCGATGACAGCCTGCTCGACACCTTCCTCAGCGGCGGCAAACCGCTGGCCCAATTAGAAGGTCAAATCCTGCACGAAGCCGTTGCGAAATCAGACAACAATTTGTCTCGCGCCGCCCGTCTGTTGGGTTTGACCCGGCCGCAATTAGCGTACCGTCTAAAAAAACTGGAAGCCTCTATTTAGCCTTCTTTTCATGCTTATCCGGCCGGACAGTGTTCTGGTTGAATGCGGCATTATTCCCGCTGACCTTGGCGAATGCCAGCAGATGACCAATGACACATGCTATCTGCACGTCATCTGCCTAACTTTTCAGGCCGGTAGCACTTTATTATAGTTACCGCCGGAAGGCTTTCCGCAGCNGCGTTAGCAGGNTTTGAAATCNGCCATAAAATCGCGTTGCTTGCCGCCGCCCTTGGCTGTNCNGGCGCTGCGGGATTTGCAGGTATCTCGATTCGCCGCCGAATTGCCGCCTTCATGCTTGATGCATTTAGTTTTAGCCGCTTGCCGGGTTGGCAAGAAAGGGTTGGAGAACCATTGCCAAGCCGAAACACAATAGAAATGGGATAAAATTGAGGTTATGCACAAGATCCATGAAATCCTCCTCCGTTTGACTTCACCCGTCAATAGCAAGAAAAATAGCTCTTGTTTAAACGAGTAAATGAATTAATTTTTGTTTTTTTAATCGGAGCATGGAGTATTTAATCCGACAAGCCTTCAGGAACGAAGTTTCATGCGGGCGGTTATTTGTCCGGCACGACCCTCAGGGAGCTTTCGAACATATTCAAGCGTTCATCGAAGTGGTGCAGCACGTACAAGGTTTTCCCGACCGCTTCACTTGGCAATTCTCCAACATGCAAGTTTGTTGCAACGCTCGGCATGGTCGAGCAAACGACACCGTTTATGGTGGTTTCGGTCAACCGGTGAGCATGGCCGCAAAACAGGCGAACGATATTTGGATGACGGCCGACAATCTCCCAAAATGCGTCGACAGCTTCATGCCGTTCGTATTGGAAACTGTAGGGCCCATCCGCGCCGGGCACATTGAACGGCGAATGGTGCATGAAGAGCGCGGTGGGTTTTGAACCCTCGGCCGCCAGTATCTCGTCGAGTGCGGCAAGCCTCGGTTCATCAAGGTCACCTACCATGGATTCCTCGGTCGCGGATAGTGTATCGAACCCAATCAGCCGAACCGAAAAATCATCAACTGCGTAAAGGACGAACGGTTGTTGCCGAGGCATGCAGTCTTCGAGAAACTCAGCCGCCAAGCAAGAGATGTGGTCGCGGTTGCCCGGCACCGGAAAGAAAGCTGGCGCCAAAGGCTCGATGATTTCCGATAAGAGAGCGTAGTCCTCCGGCCGGCCAAAATGCACCATATCTCCCGTGTGGAGGACGCAATCCACGGGCTCTGCAAGTTCCATGATGTCAGCGACACAGGCACGAAGGTCATTTTCGCGAGGACCCCAGAGAGTATCCCAGCGAGGATCCCGACAAGATTCCGAGTCATCCTCGGCCTTCAGGTGGGTGTCAGATAGTTGGGCGATTAGCATAAATGATATTATCAGGATAGCGGCGCGTGGAACCGAAACCACGCCGTGGTTCCGGTTTCAAACCGCCTCCATGGAAACAGCCGCGTTACGGCTTTTTTGGCGTGGTGTACTCGACCTCTTTGTGCCACGTTACCCAATCGGTCTCGTACCCGACGAAGCCCTTTTCGTCGGGTTTTTTCTGACGGGTTACAAAATAGGGTGTCTTGCCCTCGGGAACCTCGGGTTTGGCATTTTGTTGCTCGCTCATGATTTACCTCACTGTGTACAGTTGATGCGTTTGTTTCTGAAAAGTTAAAATTAGCCTCATTCGGTTTATCAAATTGGCGGTTTATCCAATTGGTATCATGTTTGCTGTATCGATTTCCGGCTCCGCACCAATGGCCCCGCCAGCGGAAATTTCCTCGTCGGTAGCGTCACGCACATTAATAACCTCAAGTTTGAAAATAACCTGCCTGCCGCTCAGCGGATTGTTGCCATCGACCGTCAGCGTCTTATCATCCATTCTCGTGACGATAAAACTTCGCGGTTCTCCCTTTTCATTCTCGGCGACGATGGTGGTCCCAACCTCTCTGTATTCAGCTGGAACGTTGTCGATGTAATCCGTAAACACCAACGATTCGTCCCTCGGACCATAGAGCTTATCGCATTCGACCGGCACCTCGACAATATCGCCAGCGGACCGTCCTGCCAGTTCCTCAGAGACGGCGGGAGCTAAAATATCGTTGGCCCCTTGTATATAACCGATCGGAAACTCGACCCCGACCAGAACATCGCCAGACTTCTGGTCGATCACCTGGTAGGTCAATTCCACATACATGTTATCTTGGATCGTTTCACTCATATCGATTCCGCACCCATGTTAAATCCACTCCAGGTGATCAGAAAATGGAGGCCCCGAAGATCTTGATTTCTTTGTCTTCATAACCGATGACCAGCCTACCGAGCCACTCGCCCTTCTTTTTTTTACTCCGGGTCCGATAAAGCACCGTCACATGCTCCCCCCGGCGGATCGTACCGATGAACTCGACCGATTCCGACAGGTTTCTGGTGAGTTCGCTTTTCGCAAACTGTTTACCCACTTCGACTTCGTTCAATCCTCGCAGCAAGTTTAGAGAGAAATACTTGACAAATTCTCCGTATTTGCCGTCGTTTGAGGCCTTGATAAGATGACTCCACAAGGGGTTGGCGATGGCAAGAATTTCGTCGTCGGTTTTCTCAATTATATTCATCTGCGGCTCTTTGTTGCAGGCATTGTCTACTTGCGTAAAGCCTAACGAAAAAGATCAACACACGACATGTCGATCCCTTTTGTTAGGCCGAACAGGAGTTCTAAGTGATCTCCCGTTCGGTTTCTATGTTACTCGCCCTCACCGACAAGGTGATAACATGGCGCTTTCTCCATGGTGTACTCTCCGGTTTCCGGATCACGGCGCGAAACCGTCAACACGTGCCAGTTATCGTCATCCAGCTTCATCGCGTCACCACGGTAGTAATAACCGGGCCAACGGGTTTCCTTGCGGAACATTGTGTGTTGCATGACACATTCAGACGTACGATGACGATGCTTCACTTCCCAGGCACGGAGCAATTCGTGAAAGTCTTTTGCAGCTAGTTTCTCGAGGTCTTCTTCCATGATCTTGAGCTTCTTGAGGCCGATGCTCAGGAGCTTATCATTGGTCATGTAGTTGACCGTCGCGCCGCCGCAATATTCGTCCATTAGCTTCTGCAGACGATCTAGAGCTTGCCGCGGGTTGTGGTAGTTCGGATTAACGTCACCGGCAACGATTTCATTCCGATACGTTTTGTAGTGCTCAATCGGCTTGAAAACGGTTTCCTTGAGATTATCAATCTGTTTTCTGGAAACGACAATGCCCTCACCTTTACCGTCGTCGATATAGCGGCAGGCGGCCTTGGCGGCCAGACGCCCCTCTGTGAATGAACCGGACGAGAAGGCGTGCGGCGTTCCGCCAACCGCGTCACCAGCACCGAACAACCCTTCGACGGTCATCATGCGGTTGTACCCCCAGAAATATTCAGGAGGGGAAACATCCTCGGGGCCTGAGCACCAGGCACCGCTGCCCGTTGCGTGGGAGCCCATGACATAGGGCTCAGACGTGGTTAATTCGGGATTCTCATACTTGGGGTCCACGTCGGTTGCAGCCCAAAGCACGGCCTGGCCGACTGTCATGCCTAAGAAGTTTTCCCAGCCCACTTCCTCGAGGTGAGGGTCTTGGAAGGCATGCATGGTGACCATGTGGATGGGGCCGCGACCGGCATTCATCTCGGAGATCATGGCATGGTTCCGCAAACAGGTCGGGATCGGTCTGTGGGTCTTGTGGGAAAGTTCCGGATCCAAATATTCCTTGCCGACCATTTCCTGCAGTTGGGGCCACCAATTGGATTCGAATTCCTCGCCCAGACCGTTTTGGGTATAGGTCTTGAGATGCAGGAAGTACGCACCCACTGGGCCGTAACCATCCTTGAAGCGGGCCAGCACAATCCGGTTTTCCATCTGTGTCATCTTGGCGCCGGCATCAATCATCAGACCGTAGGCGGAACCGGACGACCAGGGCGCGTACCAGACGCGACCGGCGCCCTCACCCGTAGAACGCGGTTTGAAGATGTTGGAAGCACCGCCGGCACCACAAATCACTGTCTTGGATTTGAAGACGTGGAAGTCGCCGGTGCGGACATTGAAACCAACGGCACCGGCAATCCGGTTTTCTCTGGCTTCATCCAACAACAAATGCGTGAGACATACACGGTTGAAGACCTTGTCGGCTGACTTCTTCGCTGCCTCAGCCACGATGGGCTTGTAAGACTCACCGTGAATCATGATCTGCCATCGTCCTTCGCGCAGATAAGAGCCCGTTTCCTGATTCTTCATTATCGGCAGGCCCCACTCTTCGAACTGATGAACGGTGGAGTCGACGTGGCGGGCCATATCGAACAGCAGATCTTCGCGCACCAAACCCATCAAGTCGATACGCGCATACTGCACGTGGTCTTCCGGGTTGTTCTCGCCGAAACGCGTGCCCATATAGCAGTTGATCGCATACAGGCCCTGGGCGACGGCGCCCGAGCGGTCGATATTGGCCTTTTCGGCAATGACAATTTTCTTGTCCTTGCCCCAGAACCTGGCTTCCCAAGCCGCACCACTGCCGCCAAGACCAGAACCGGCAACCAGAATGTCGATGTTGTCTTCTGTGATCGTTTTGTAAGCCATCAGTAATACACACCTTTTTTCATCTTGAGACCATTCGATTCCAAGGTATGCACATCGCCGTCATCCATGCGGATGTACTTGGGTTCGTTGTACAAACACTGGCTGTCGCGCATGTCTTGGGTTGGCGCTGGTTCGTCCGCGAAATTCGAGAGAGCACTGCCCCACGGCTTGGTAGTGATCGGCGACAGGAAGTTCTTTTCCGTACCGTTCCTAAATTTAATTTTCCAGGCGATTGTGCCTTTTTCCTCTTCTCGGACCACACGAACGCTGTGGCCGAGCGGCGCGAAATCTGCATAGCCTCGCACGTCGATGGCATGCTGAGGACAAGCCTTCACACAGGAATAGCACTCCCAGCACATGTTGGGTTCGATGTTGTAGGCACGTCGATAAGTCTTGTCGATGTGCATGATATCTGAGGGGCAGATGTCGACGCAGTGTCCACAGCCGTCACATCGCGTCATATAAACAAAAGTAGGCATTAATTTATTTTTCCCTTATTCATAACATTCTTGAAAGGATGAGGATCAATAGTGCTGGGGTCGTTCGCGCTTGATACCCAGACCCATGTCCATCGGCGCATCCTTCAGAAGTTCCATGGAATGACTGTCCCTAACCGCCGGGTCGGTCCTGTCCGCATCTTTCGGCAGATTCTCTCTTGATCCGTCAGCCTCCATGATCCTTTTCTGATACGCCGCTGCCGGCTTGAAGAACATGTGAGCAAACTTCGACCACAGGACGCCGCCGAACAACACTGTTGCAGCAAAAATGAAAAGGGCCAGAAACACGGTGTTGATCACCCCGGTACCGCTGGATTGCAGCACTGCCCAGATCAACCCAAAGGTCGTGGTTCCCAGCAAGGTCAGTATGAACAGGTCAGCTCGTACGATGCGGTACCAGGGGTTGCCTTCGGCAGCAACATCGACGCGAATGAAGAACCAGAACCAATAGCCGCCGACGCAAACCATCAACGCTCCCAGGTGCCACAACTGCGATACGATGGCAGGCGCCTCATGGGTAGGATAAGCAAACACCAGGGCAATGGTTGTTAGCAAGAATAGGACGAACCCGTACATCGTAATCAAGTGTGCAATACGGCGCTTCGGATTACAAAATTCAGCAGAAGTCAGCACATCCTCTGCGACGGTCTTGATGGCAATACCCATCTTTTCTCCGCCGCCAAGTTTCCGTTCTCGCGCGGCCTCGGCGGATTTGGTTTTCTCGAAGAAGTACTTGGCGCTTTTCTTGTGGATCGTGTCCGCTGCCGTCCCGACCACGACCAAAATGGCCATCAGGACAATGTAACCTTGCATGATGGTGAGTGGAATGATCGCCGTGAGGTCGGCGAAGGGATTGCTGGCGAACATATGTCTCTCCTGAAAAACCAAGCCCACAAACCAACCGTTTATCCGGTTGGGGATTATTGGCTGATTATTATATTATAAAAATATAATATTACAAGAGAGCTGTTATGCGGCATTACGGATTCGGAAGAAGTTCAACAACCTTTGATAAATATGGAATTTTAGAACAAGGTTTTTGGCTCGGCATCTGTAGTTTGAAAACCGGCTGGAGGAGAAACCGGAATTTTTATAAGGTTTCTGTCAAATTCACCGCCTCGCCGAATCGCGTGGGAAGCACCTTTTGCATCCCCGGTTCACCTTGATCCGGTCTTAAAGGCCGCCGGTCTCGACGACGAATTTGATAATATCCGGCAGGCCGTCATTTTCTTTAAGGTTGGTGAAATAGAACGGCTTTTCGCCCCGCATTTTTTTAGCATCCCAGTCCATCACACTGAGATCAGCGCCGACCAGGGGAGCAAGATCGGTTTTATTGATCACCAGCAGGTCCGACCGGGTAATGCCGGGGCCACCCTTGCGGGGAATTTTGTCTCCCGCCGATACATCGATCACATAGATGGTGATGTCAGCAAGTTCCGGTGAAAAAGTAGCCGCCAGATTGTCACCGCCGCTTTCGATAAAAACCACATCAAGGCCTGGAAATTCCCGGTTGAGCTCGGCAACTGCGGCCAGATTCATGGATGCATCTTCGCGGATCGCTGTGTGCGGACAGCCGCCGGTCTCTACACCCTTGATGCGTTCGGGCGCCAGGGCGCCGGAACGCGTAAGAAATTCAGCATCCTCCCGCGTATATATATCGTTGGTAATGGCGGCGATGTTGTAATCATCGCGCATGGCCTTGCAGAGGCGGTCCAGCAGTGCCGTCTTGCCACTCCCCACCGGTCCACCGATACCGATACGAAGAGCATTACTGTTCGCTGGATTCATGATCGGAATAACCTCGTAAATTGTGTTTCATGCTTCATCGACGTCCAATCGATCAACGGCGCCGCCGTTCCCAGTTCCGTCATGTCGCGGCCAAGCGATTCTTCAACTGACTGCAGCATGATGGGTTTTAAATTTACCATCGCCCGCTGCCCAGCAATCTGACCCAAGGGAACCAAGCGCACCGCGGCCGAGACCAGATTGGCAACAAAAGCATTGGTAAAAGCCAGTAAGGCGGGGCGCAATGGAATTGCGGTGGCGGCTGAAATGGCTGCGACGGCAACTGGATAGGTTATCGGCCGATCAATGCTGTTGAGCAACCCGATCAATTGGAGTACGTCGTCCGACGACGTGGTTTGCCTGACCGTGTCGACAAAGGCTTCTCCTTGCGCAGTTCCTTCCAGAACGAGCTCAGACGTGCCGCGCATGGCATCAGCGCATTCAATGGTTTCGAACAGCACCTTCTCGTCTTTATCCGTCACCGCCTGCCAAGCCTTGGCGAACAGAACACCATCAACCCGGCCCGCTCCAAAAGTCACGATGCCGCTGATCCAGCGCACCAGAGCCGCTTCATCCGTTACCCATCCGTCTTCAACGGCGAACTCAATGCCATGGGAATAAACATACCCGCCAACCGGATAAGACGGCGACAGCCAGGTCATGAGCTGCAGTAGCGCCGTATCGGAAAGAGGACTAGCGGTCATGGGCGTGACCACCTTCCACATAGGCGCCATGCTCCGGCGAAAACGGCGCCTGAATTCGGTCGGTTTCCGCCTCCAACCCCTGGGCCATATGTTCGAGCACGTGGTCATAGGCAATCCGAAGCCTACCGTCCGTCAGCACTTGCACCGGTGTATGGCGATTGCCGATATGCCAAGCGATGCGGGCCATCTCTGCCGGGGTCAGGCAATGAATATCGAGAACATCCTCCGCCGCCGCTTTCACTCTGATGACGTCCCCGTCTTCAAGCTTCAGGCCGTCGCCGTCTGCCAAGTGCGCCGCCTCGGCAAGATCCAGCAAAAATGTTACGCCGTCGTCCGCCGACATTTTAATGCGGCGGCGATGGCGATCGTCATAAGCCAGCGTGATCGTCGCAATGAAAGTCACGCCGTCACATTCTTTCGCAGGAATTATATCGATAGCGCGTTTCATAATCAGAACAAAAAGTATCTTTGCGCCATGGCGAGTTCTTCCGCCGGTTCACAGATCAGCAGTTCACCATCGGCCCGCACTTCATAGGTTTCGGGATCAACCTCCATGGTCGGCATATAGTCATTGAGCGCCATCGACGCCTTGGTGACGCTGCGGGTGCCTGATACCGGCAGGAGCGATTTAGCGACGCCCAGTTGATCACCGATGCTGGCAGCCATGGCAGCGTCAGACACAAAGGTTACGGTGCTTTCGGTCAGTGACTTCCCGAAAGCCCCGAACATGGGCCGGTAGTGCACCGGCTGCGGCGTCGGAATGGAGGCGTTCGGATCACCCATAGCCGCCCCGGCGATCGTCCCCAACTTGAGAATAACATCGGGTTTAACACCGAAGAACATGGGTTTCCACAGAATCAGGTCCGCCAGTTTACCGACCTCGACAGAGCCCACATGATCGGCGATACCGTGGGTCAGCGCCGGGTTGATGGTGTATTTGGCGATATAGCGTTTGACCCGAAAATTATCATTATCGCCTTTTTCATCGGGTAGTGACCCCCGCTGCTTTTTCATCTTATCAGCCGTCTGCCAGGTACGGATGATCACTTCACCCACCCGCCCCATGGCCTGACTGTCGGATGCGATCATTGAGAAAGCGCCCAGATCATGAAGGACATCCTCGGCGGCAATGGTTTCCCGCCGGATGCGGCTTTCAGCGAAGGCAACGTCTTCTGGAATCTTGGCATCCAAATGATGACAGACCATGAGCATGTCCAGATGTTCATCCACCGTATTAACCGTGAAAGGCCGGGTCGGATTGGTCGATGACGGCAGCACATTGGCTTCACCGCAGACCTTGATGATGTCCGGCGCATGGCCGCCCCCGGCACCTTCGGTGTGGAAAGCATGAATGGTGCGGTCCTTGAAAGCGCCAATGGTATTCTCGACAAAGCCCGATTCATTGAGCGTATCCGTATGGATCGCTACCTGGACATCCATTTCCTCGGCGACGCCGAGGCAGGTATCAATGGCCGATGGTGTCGTGCCCCAATCTTCATGAAGCTTCAGGCCGCAAGCTCCAGCAGTCACTTGCGCTCTCAGTTCTTCAGGCTGGGAGGCATTACCCTTACCAAAAAATCCGAGATTCATAGGCAGACCGTCCGCTGCCTGAATCATTCGACCGATATGCCAGGCGCCGGGCGTGCAGGTGGTCGCGTTAGTGCCTTCAGCCGGCCCGGTACCGCCGCCCAGCATGGTAGTTACGCCGGAATAAAGGGCGTCGTCGATCTGCTGCGGGCTGATCCAATGGATGTGGGCATCAATGCCACCGGCGGTCAGGATACGGCCCTCCCCGGCGATCGCTTCGGTACCCGGGCCGACGATAATATCGATATCGGACTGTACATCGGGGTTGCCCGCCTTGCCGATGCCGACAATACGCCCACCTCTAAGACCGACATCAGCCTTGATAATACCTGTATAATCTACGATGAGCGCATTGGTGATGACCGTATCGACAGCGCCGTCATCGCGGCTGACCTGAGATTGCCCCATGCCATCACGGATAACTTTACCGCCGCCGAACTTCACCTCTTCGCCATAGGTCGTCTTGTCGTCCTCGACTTCGATAAATAACTCGGTATCAGCGAGCCGCACCTTGTCACCCACGGTAGGGCCGAACATGGCGGCGTAGGCGGATCGTTCTATTTCATATGCCATTGTCTAGCCCTCAATCTTGCCGTGGATTTTAGCATTGAAGCCGTAGACCTCTCGCTTACCCTGATAGGCCACCAGGGATACCTCGCGGGTTTGGCCGGGCTCGAACCGGACGGCGGTTCCCGCGGGAATATCGAGACGGCAGCCTTTGGCAGCCTCGCGGTCGAATTCCAAAGCTTCATTGGCTTCAAAAAAATGGTAGTGGGAGCCGACCTGAACGGGCCGGTCGCCGGTGTTGACGACCTTGATGGTGGCCACCTCCCTGCCCTCGTTAAGTATGATTGTGCCTTCCGCAGTAATGATTTCTCCGGGTCTCATTGCCATCTCCCTATCGAATAGGATTGTGAACGGTGACCAGCTTGGTGCCGTCCGGGAAGGTCGCTTCGACCTGGATATCGTGGATCATATCGGCGATACCGTCCATCACCTGATTCCGGTTTAGAACGCCACCCCCGGCGCTCATCAAATCGGCGACGCTTTTGCCATCGCGGGCCCCTTCGACAACAAAATCGCTGATCAGGGCAATGGCTTCGGGATAGTTAAGCTTTACGCCTCGGGACAATCGCTTGCGGGCGATCTCGGCGGCCATGGAAACAAGCAGTTTGTCTTTTTCTCTTGGTGTTAAATTCACTTTTTTAACCCTCCTTATTCATGCCCCTAAACGTGCCAGAGGCGTGGCAATTTTTCCGGCAATCCCGCCACGACGTGGCGAAATTGTTGCCAGAACTCGCCGAACAATGTACGCAATTCAAAGGCGTCCTGGCCCAGCCAGCGCATGACGAGAACGCCGTTAACCAGCGTCGCGCCAACCAATGTTTTGTCCGTCTGCATCAATTTCTGGCGGGCAGTATCGAGATGGCCTTCAGCGTCGGGACCAGCATAAATGGCTGTGGCCAAGGAAACGGCACCGTTGAAACAGGTCTCATTATCCAATATTCCGGCAATATCACTGTCCAGGTGCAGGGCATCTGCCCAGGTGAGACGGTCATCCACGCATACATCCCAGGCATCATGAACAAACCCGTGCGCAAAAGTCTCACCGCTGCCGATGCGGCCGAAGACTATCATTTCTCCGGCCAGAGCGCGCGCGCCGGGCTTAACCGCTACAGTTGTTTTCCGCCGCAACCGGGCGCCGTCGAACAGAATAGTTTCCTGCGGCAGATATTCCAGCCAACTTTCCGGGCCAGCTGTCAATTTAACGTTGATTTGCGCATCTTCTCCCGAAGACCGGTAGATCTTTTCCGCCGCTTGCGATGTGACAAATGCCCGAGCATCAAAACCCGCCTCTGCCTCTAGGGTAATTCTATCACCGCCGACCAGCCCGCCCGAAGTGGTAACCACCACAGCCTGCGTTAAATCGTCTTTCGGAGTCTCGGGGAAAAGAACGCGCATGGGAGCGCGCTGATAAAGATCAGTTAGACGCGTTTCATTATCGGAACTGGCAAACGCGATCCGCGCCTTGCCATCGACAAGTAAATTAGTATCATCAAACTGTAAGGTAGCGGCGTACATCTTCCTCGACCATATCCTCCCCGGTACCGCTGATTACAACTTCGCCACGGTCCATAACAGCGTAATCGTCAGCGAGGTCGCGGGCAAACTCGAAATACTGTTCGACTAGTAGAATTGCCATTTCGCCTCGGTTGGCCAGGTAGCGGATGATCCGCTCGATATCTTTGATGATCGACGGCTGAATGCCTTCGGTCGGTTCGTCCAGCACCAACAGCCGGGGCCGCATCACCAAGGCGCGGGCGATAGCGAGTTGCTGCTGCTGGCCACCGGATAGGTCACCGCCCCGTCGGTTCAACATATCTTTCAAAACAGGGAAGAGGTCGAATATATCGTCCGGAATATGGCGAAGCGCACGGGGAATAGCGGCGTAGCCCGTCTGCAGGTTTTCCTGCACGGACAAGAGGGGGAAAATCTCGCGACCTTGGGGGACATAAGCGATTCCCCGCGCGGCCCTTTCATGGGGTGCCATAGCGGAAATGTCTTCTTCTTCCCACATCACCGCGCCGGACTTGATCGGCTGATGACCGGCAATGGCGCGCAACAGGCTCGTTTTACCGACGCCGTTACGACCGAGAACGCAGGTAACCTTGCCCTTCTCCGCCTCGACGCTGACCGACCACAGGGCTTGGCTGGCCCCATAAAAGAGATCGATTTCGTTAACGTTCAACATGTTCGATCCTCTTTGTCCCTAACGGCCCAAGTAAACTTCGATGACTTGTTCATCATTTTGAACTTTGTCGAGTGATCCTTCGGCCAGCACTGCGCCCTCATGCAAGACTGTCACCCGGCTTTCCAGGGACCGTACGAACTCCATATCGTGTTCGACTACAACGACCGAATGATCACCGACGATGCGTTTCAGCAAAACGGCGGTTTGCTCGGTCTCGGCATCGGTCATCCCGGCCACCGGTTCGTCGACCAGTAGCAGATCAGGTTCCTGCATCAGAAGCATACCGATCTCCAGCCACTGTTTCTGGCCATGGGAAAGGGCGCCAGCGTCGGCGTAGCGCACCTCCTCGAGGGTGATAATTTCCAGCACCTCATCAATACGCTCTTTCTGGCCACCGGTCAGTTTGAACAACAAAGACTTAAAAACATCCCGGTTGCCGCTCAGGGCCAGTTCAAGGTTGTCGAATACGGATTGATTTTCGAACACGGTCGGTTTTTGGAACTTGCGGCCAATACCCAGGTTGGCGATCCGCGCCTCGTCAAGCCGCGTCAGATCAGTGCCGCCGTTGAATTCAACCATACCTTCATCGGGCTTTGTTTTGCCCGTAACCACATCCATCATGGTGGTCTTGCCGGCACCATTAGGGCCGATAATGGCCCGTAATTCTCCGGCCAGCACATAGAAACTCAAACTGTTGAGCGCCTTGAAACCATCGAAACTGACAGACACGCCATCCAGATAAAGGATGGTATTCTTTTTATCGTGGGAAACGTTGTGACTGTCAGCTAGCATATCCATATTAGCCTCCCTTCAAGTTCCGGCGCATGTGGGCGATGCCGGCGCTGAATATTTCCCCGGGTGAGCTGTTACCGAACCGAACCGAAGCAAATGACGATATTGAGCCGACGATGCCTTTAGGAAAGAATATCGTCGAGAAAATAAACAGACCACCGAGGGCGTAGAGCCAAATTTCCGGGAACGCGCCGGTCAGATATGATTTGGCATAATTAACCAGAACGGCGCCCAGCACCGCCCCATAGAGCGTCCCTCGGCCGCCGATGGCCACCCAAATCACGATCTCAATGGAATTAGCAGGCGCAAATTCGCTGGGATTGATGATGCCGACTTGGGGCACGTAGAGCGCCCCGGCGATCCCCGCCAGCATGGCTGAAATTACAAAGACAAACAACTGATAGTATTCAACCCGGTAACCGAGAAACCGAGTGCGGCTTTCGGCATCCCGGATGGCCACGAGAACCCGGCCCAGTCTGGAGGAGACGATATACCGGCAGACCACGTAGCCCAGGGCGACGAACAAAGATGACAGGACAAACAGGGTCATCCGCATACCATCGGTCTGTAAGTTGAAACCAAGAATGTCCTTGAAATCGGTCAGGCCGTTATTTCCGCCGAACCCCATATCGTTGCGGAAAAATGCAAGCAGCAAAGCAAAAGTCATCGCCTGGGTGATGATGGACAGGTAGACGCCGGATACCCGGGAGCGAAATGCGAACCAACCGAACAGAAAGGCTAACGCGCCGGGTACCAACATCACCATGAGCATGGCGAAACCGAAATTGTCGAAGCCAAACCAATACCAGGGCAATTCCTTCCAATTAAGGAAGACCATGAAGTCTGGCAGTTCGGGATGACCGTAGACGCCGCGGGTGCCGATTTGGCGCATCATATACATGCCCATGGCGTAACCACCGAGGGCAAAAAAAGCGCCATGGCCGAGGCTCAGGATGCCGCAATAGCCCCAGATTAGATCGACGCTCAGCGCCAACAAGGCGAAAGTCAGATACTTGCCGAACAGGCTGACGATAAACGTCGGCACGTGGAACATGCTTTCGGGCGGCACCAACATATTAAGAATCGGCACTAGGATAATCGCCACCAGCAAAATGCCGAGCAGGATTTTGCCGCCCGTATCGGTAAGCAGGAAGGAGAATCCGGAGCATTGGGGCATTGCTTGATGCATGGCTCGATCCTCCCTCCTCAGTTCTCTACGGCTCGGCCTTTGAGGGCGAATAACCCGCGCGGCCGCTTTTGGATGAAGAGAATGATCGCCACCAGCACCAGTATCTTAGCCAGCACCGTGCCGGCAAACGGTTCCAGGAATTTGTTGACGATGCCGAGGCTGAAAGCACCCACCAGGGTTCCCCAAAGATTACCGACGCCGCCGAAGACGACGACCATGAAACTATCGATAATATAGGCCTGCCCAAGATTGGGACTGACGTTGTCAATCTGGCTGAGCGCGACACCAGCCACACCTGCGATGCCCGAACCCAAACCAAAGGTCAGCGCATCAACATATCCGGTCTTGATGCCCATGGAACTAGCCATAGCACGGTTCTGGGTGACCGCCCGCATCTGCAGGCCGAATGCCGATTTTTTCAGGAACACA
>PBQI01000011.1 GCA_002725625.1 Rhodospirillaceae bacterium
CGTTGGCTTCCGTGAATTCGGCTTCGAAGGCCTCGTATCCGCCGACTGCAATACGTTCGCGCAGTCCGTCGTCCTCAATCAGATGGTTGATTGATTTAGCCAAAGCCGTGGAATCATCTATGGGGAACAAGACACCGGTCTGACCTTGCTGGATCAATGTTCCCGGTCCCAAACTGTCGGCTGCAATTACCGGCACCCCTTGGGCCCACGCTTCCATCACGACGTTGCCCAAGGGCTCATGGCGGGACGGGCAGACAAAAATATCGGCTGCCGCAAATAGCGCCTCCGGATCATTGCGCCAGCCCAGAAAACGAACTCTTGGCTGGACCCCCAATTTATTTGCCTTTTTCTCCAACTCCTTGCGTAGTGGGCCTTCGCCGGCCAGCCACAAATAAGCATTGGGAACCCGCGCTAGAGCCTCCAGCAGCACATCGAAGCCTTTGTTTTCATGGAGACGCCCCAGCCCCAGGATCAGCGGGGCGGTTTGAGGTATGAAGTATTCCTGGCGGTCAATAGGGGCCATCCGCTGGGCGCCAACGAAGTTGGGCATAAAATGAACTTTTCCCATTGGCCAACCGTTTTTTGTTAGATATTCGTAAATGTCTTCCGTATTGGCGATCAGCTGATCACACTTACGGTAGTATTTTAGATTGTAGTAGCCCCCCAATCTGGCCAGATGAATAAATTTTTCTGAACTTGGTACCATTTCTGTCGCCCGGTTCATCCAGCTTAATACAATATCAGGCTGAAAATTGGCGATTTGCCGACGCACACGCAAGGGTGTGATAAAATCCAATTTGCCACCAAAAGGCATTTCCACGGGATCTATTCTGCCGTCCCGCAGTATTTGCACCCTGTCGGCGTCTTTGCGGATAATCACGCGCTGTTCGAGACCGGATTTATTGAGGGCGATAACCAGACGAGTAAAGAAAGCTTCAGCGCCCCCGTATTGGGCGCCCGCCATGATCTGCAGAACCTTCATTCCTTAACCTGCCTTTATCTACACTTTCTTATTCCGGTCTATTGAAACTCTTCTTTACTCAGGAAATAAGATTCTCAAACGCCATTGCTGCTTCGGGCCAACCCCATTTACGCTGCTGATCGATGGCGGCCCGATGCTGCTCTCGCCACAGAACTTCATCGGTCAGTAATTTCACCGCGGCACGGGCAAATTCCTGATCGGTTTCGGCTATGGTTCCCGTTACACCGTCTACGACCCGTTCCACCACCGAACCGAACTTGCCGACAATTGACGGGACACCGACCGCTTGGGCCTCGCCCACCGCCAGACAAAAGGTTTCGTTGGCGTCACCCCTATATAGCATGACCCGGGATTTTCGAAACGCTAGAATTAATTGGGCTTTTGGCACCGGCGGATTCAAAATAACGCCCTCCCCACTCATCGATTGTGCTTTGTCTAGCACCCTTTTCATTTCTTGCTTCTTGGCGTCACCTACGGCGCCGTATGTCGCTGCACCTGAATACAGACAAAGTTCTGCTTTAGGAGCATGGGGTCGTATCTCCGTCCGCCAAAGTTCAAGCAGCCATTCTAGAGAACGCAACGGATTGGATGTAAAGACCGCTTGCGGCGGTGGCGGTTCCGTCAAAGCCTCTACCGAGCGAAATTCATCCGCGATGCCGTAGGGAATGACGATACGTTCCCCGCTGGGCGCCCACGCCGGATAGGTGGTGGCATGATAGTCGCCGATAAATACAATCGCCGGCTTGTAGCGCCATAATTTCGACAGATAACGCCACTTCATCAGATATTGCGCCGGGTTGTGAATCCAGAACACCGTCCGCCGCGCACCCGGCATCAAAGGAATTAACTTATCGCCACGGTTGGCAATATATAAATCGGCCTTTTTTGGCAAGCCCTGCTCAATGGGCGCCCAGTCGACTCCCTCAATTATTTTGGCGACCCGGCATTTGTTTCTTACCAAAACCTCATGACCACGCGAAGCCAATTCCCGTGTTAAATTAACGATGGAGCTTTCAACGCCGCCCAAAGGGCCTCTTTCTGGGCTTTCGCCATCAAACTCAATACCGTCATCAGCCAGAACAATGCGCACCATCAATCGTACTCGAGCTTGGCTTTGATATAAGAAATAATCGGAAACAGCCCGGCAAAAAGAGCGATCAGAAGACCATAGCCGCCTTCTTTATATCCTTTGCGGCAGAAATAACATTTGAAGAACCTGGAGAAAAGCCGGCGCACATTATTGGTCATTGATCCGATTTTACCGGATTCTCGAAGGTCCTTTGCCCGGGCTGTCGTATAAGAATCAAGACGTCGGATCATGTCGGAAATATTGCGGTCGACATAATGGTTGATCCGGCTTTTCAGCATAGGGCCTTTAGATCCGGACCATTGCAGACTGGGATGTACCCGTTGGCGCCCCCAGACTTTTACACCTTTTCTGAACAGACCGGGGTAGGCTGCCTTGCCGTACGACGCGCCCCAACCATAACGGACCAAACGATCTCCGATGTGGTTGTCGACGGGTATTTCATGCCAATCAAAAGTGGTCGTGTCGATGGTCTGCCGGATTTCCTTAGCGAGTTCTTCGGTAACGTGTTCATCGGCATCTATTTCGAGTATCCAGTCGCCGGAGCAGGCTTCAATCGCCGCGTTTCTGCGGTCCCCCTCTATTTCCCATCCACCCTCAATTATCCGGACGGCGAATAGTTCGGCAATCGCCCGGGTACCATCGGTGCAGCGGTCCATTACAACAACGATTTCGTCGGCGAACTGTACGCGTTCCAGGCAAGCGGCCAGCCGTTCTTCCTCGTTGTATACGCTGGTAACGGCAGAAAGTTTCGGTTGAGTATCAGTCGAACTCATGCCGCCTCATTCTCCTTATAGGACCGCCAAAGTTTACGGGCGCCATCCTCAGCCATATCAACGGTCAAGCTGTCCATCAGACTGTCCGAGGAGCGATGATCAAAGTTCTCGGGGAAAATTTCAGCAAACGGAATTTCGGTTCGGACGATTCCCGTATGTTCTCCCCATGGCGCGTACAGCGCCTCCTGGGTTGGCCCGAACAGTCCCAAGGTCGGTATACCGGAAGCAGCGGCCAAATGCATCAGGCCGGAATCATTACCGACATAAAAGGCACAGCGGTTCATGCAGGCGAAAACGGTGAGAAGATCGAGTTTACCGATCAGGTCGATGCAGCGTTCTTCGGGTATGGCATCGATCAAATGTAGCGCCATGGGCCGCTCATCGCCACAGCCGAATACAGCCACCCGGGCCCCCGGCAAAATTCCATCAGAAGAGGTCAATCTTTCGATGAGATTGGCAAAGTACTCAGCCCGCCAGGTTTTTGCCCGCCAATTCGCCGTCGGACCGACTGCCAGAACCGGTCCGCCGTCGGGAATGAATTCAGCCGCCAATTCATCACCTTCGGTGCTGTTCCACAATTTAGGTGCCACGATTTCCGGTAGATCCAAAACCTTGGAGACTCTTTCCACCCGGCGGTCAGCGCCGCCCCGCGGCATACCACATCGCCGGCGGCGCGCCAGTAGAAATGTCACCGGGGCATTTCTTAGATCAACGACCAAATTCCAGAAATGGCCGACGCAAAGGGTCCATAGGCGCAACCAATGAAGCGAGAACAACATTTTATCCAGAACGATTATCTGCTCCAAATTGGGGACTGCTTCAAACAACGGCGCCGCCGCCGGACCGCAGACAATGGTAATGCGCGCACCCGGATGAGACGCAATCAAATGGTTGATCAATCCAGTCGATAGGATGGCATCGCCAACCCGGGTGGAAGTAATAAATAAAATCTTCATGACAGCCGTATTAATAAGAACCCGATCATCATTTAAAAAGTTTTTCGAAATCAATAGCGACAGTCTGCCAATCACGGTCCGACTGCAGTATCTTGGCATCGCGGCTCAAGCTTTCATACATTGTTTTATCATCATCCAAAAGTTCCAATGATAGATTTACGAAAGCATCATTATCGGGTGCAATATAGCCTGACAAACCGTTCTGCACTCTTTCATAAATCGGTGCGAGATCGAATTTTTCTCTCACCCCACCAAATTGGCTAACCACGGCAGGCAAGCCGCAGGATTGGGATTCGGCCAGGGTCGAACAATAGTATTCATCTTTGATGACGGGATACAAATGAACTCTAGCAGAATAGTAAACGGCAACCATTTTGGAGTCCGCCAACGGCTGTTTCAAACGAACCCCTGCATTTTCTGCCGCCTTTGCCTTATCAAATACTGGTGCGAGTCGTTTATTTACCTCACCTCCTGACGCCGCTTTTGCCAGGCTCGCCGAATAAATATGAAGTTCCGCCCCTGGGATTTTCGGGTGAATTCGACCCTGCCACAAATCGATGATCGCATCAAGATTGTGTAGCGGGTGCGTCGTCACGATGGCGACAGGAGGCTCCGCCGACATCGGCACTTGATCACCCAGATAAGCGTCTGCCAGAC
Organism: Rhodospirillaceae bacterium; assembly: GCA_002725625.1. GTDB lineage: Bacteria > Pseudomonadota > Alphaproteobacteria > Rhodospirillales > UBA2165. The sequence continues at coordinate 4,459 of PBQI01000011.1, forward strand.
CGGGTACAATGGTAAATCCAGAAAAATCTCGCCAGGATTTCCAAGCTCTTCGATTCGCCTCGCCGGTGAATACAATGATCGGATCATATTTCTCCAATAACGCTTGATTAGCCGGTTGGTTCAATATCTTCGGTGCCCCCCAAAGCCAGAAAATCCGGCGCTTATGATCATCCTGCTCTTGCAGTAGATTTGGCTTACGGAAAGCTATGAGGACATCGGTCTCCGGCGGGCGCGGAGAATCAAATGGCAGCCACGAAACGTTATTAACACTTTTTCGCCGTGTGCACTGATTGATCGCCGTCACTTCGTGACCACGCCCTGCCAAGGCCGTCGCCAGATTTGCGAACGCCTTTTCGGCGCCACCCATGGGTCTATCAACCGTTGAACTGCCGTCGAATTCAAAACTNTCGTCTAGCATTAGAACACGCATGGCCAGTGTTTAATGCGCCATCCTCCTAAAAGCAAAGAAAAGAAAGAGTTTCGGATTATTATGGTCACGGAATTCAGCGCGACTGGTCAGGGGTTTAGGCAAAATAAAATCAGCATCCGGGACTTTCTGATGAAACCTGTGACAAGAGCCATTCTGTCTGCCGTGATACGGAGAACTTTGGAAAATTAAGGGCAGGATGGCAATATTTCACTAAAAAATTATTGGGATCCTGTAAAAATTAGTGGATCAGAAACAGTGCCCAGCTATATTAAGTAGTTATGAGCGAAATAAAATTCTCGGTATTGGAAAATCGGGCGATTCTCAAAGTAATCGGCGAGGACGCTAGGGGGTTTCTGCAGGGGCTGGTATCGAATGATCTGATGGAAGCTTCCCCTCAGAACACTATTTATGCCGCGTTGCTGACGCCGCAAGGTAAATATCTACATGATTTCTTTATCACCCAATCTGGCAACGCTTTTCTTTTGGACTGCGAAGCTGATCGGATTGACGATCTTTACAAACGTCTTCGCCTCTACAAATTAGGTGCCAAAATTGATTTGGAATTGGACTCCAAAAACAGCATTGTCGCTGTGATCGGTGATCAAGCTCCTGAAGCGCTGGGAATAGCGCCTTTAGCCGGATCGACGATCAGCTATTTGAACGGCCTAGCGTTTGTCGACCCCAGGCTGCCTAAGATGGGCGTGCGAATGGTACCCGCTTCCGAAACCGCTAAAGAAGAACTTTCAAACACTGGATTTATCGAAGTGGAGTTTTCTGATTACGACAAACTGAGAATTTCCCTGGGTCTGCCTGACGGCAGTCGGGATATGGAAGTCGAAAAGTCAATTCTGCTCGAATATGGATTTGAGGAACTTAACGGCGTTAGTTTTGATAAGGGATGTTATACGGGCCAGGAACTGACGGCGCGCACCAAACATCGCGGCTTGGTTAAAAAACGCCTGCTGCCAGTTACATTTGATGGATCGCCCCCTAAACCAGGGACGGAAATAATCCTTAACGGCAAGAATGCCGGAGAAATGCGATCTGCCCAGGACGGTATGGGACTGGCATTAATTCGCCTGGAGGCGCTAGCCGGCGATGAAGACTTATCATCCGGCGGGACGATACTACGTCCCATCCGGCCTGACTGGGCGGTATTGTAGGGGGGGGCAATTGATGTCTGATTCGCCACCCCCACATATTCCAACTTTGCTGAAGCCTTTAGAGCTTATTTTTAATCAGGCGATAAAGGAATATGGCCCAAACCACAAAGCCGTCGCCTGGAAAAATGAAGAACGGCAGCAACGCCGGTTTCAAATATTTGCCGGTCTCCTATCTGGCGTCAGCGGCAAAGACGATTACATTATCAATGACCTGGGCTGCGGTTACGGCGCCATGTTCGAAGCCTTTAAGGACCTTTCCGAACTGCGGAAAGGACGGTACATCGGTTACGATATATCCGACGAAATGGTACGGACAGCAAAAAAACGTATTCCGGATTCACGCACAACATTCATCCAGAGCTATTATGCGACTGAGGAAGCAGATTTCTCCTTTGTTTCCGGCACCTACAATATGAAATTGCATCAGAGAGATCATATCTGGCAGGACTATGTGAAAGAAAGCTTGAAACAGCTCTGGTCGAAAACCCGCGCTGGGCTCGGTTTCAATATGTTGAGTATCCAAAATCCCGACCGGGAAAAGACCCTCTTTTATGCCGACCCAGAATATTTCTACGCGTTTTGCCGAACTAATTTGAGCGAGAAAATCCGCCTGGTGAACCGCTTGGAACCGGAAGAATTCGTTATCCTGATTATGCGTTAAGCCGTTTGCCGGATCATATCGAATACCTTAGCCGCTAGGACGCTCTCAGGCTGGCACAATTCCAACGGTATATCGAAGTGGTGACAGTGGCTGGTCTCAAAACAATCGGCTGATCCGCCTTTGGCCCGCCAGGCTGTCGCGAAATCCTCGCTTTGGCGTTTGAATTCATTGGTTTCCAATCCGCCATAGGAAATGACCAACGGACAACCGTTTTCAGGGATAAAGTTCTGGGGGCTGTTGCGCGCCGCCATTGCTTTATCAGCATTGAGCCAATCATTGACGAAACATAGCTGAACGGGTTCCATGTCCATCAGGCCGCTAAGCATTACACCACCTTTGACAACATCCGCGGGCACTCCGAATTCCTCCTGCCAGCCATCAGCAACTACAACACCCGTTAAATGGCCGCCGGCCGATGAACCGCCGACATATATCCGGTTCGGATCAACGCCATAGTCCGAACCATTTTGATATAACCAAGCGATGCAGCGCCTGACTTCAGCCACGATCTCGTCGAGAGTCGCGTGGGGTCGGAGTGTGTAATTTACGGCCACCGTGGCGACACCTTGGGAGACGAAATTCGATGCCATAAAGCTGGATTCTTTTTTCGACAACATGCGCCAATAGCCGCCATGAATGAATACAAATACGGAGGACTTCTGTCCTGCCGGAAATATATCAAGTGTCTCTTCGACGCCCAGCCCGAAAGAGATATCCAAATGGCAATCCAGATTTTCCCGCGCCTCGGCACTTAATCGGGCGTATTCGCCGATAAAGGGATCTAGTTCGGGCACAGTATCCCTGGCATTGTATTCTCGATCGAGGGTTTCTTGATCAAAATTTCGGTAGACGGTAGCCAAATCTCTCATGACCTGCCTTCTTCTTCCAAAGCCTGCTCGATACCGGCGTCATAGGTTATTTGTGCTTCATAGAGATCAAGCCCGGCATTTTGAGCGATGGCGCGTCCCGGATGAACAAGCTGTTTTTTATCGATTTGGGAGTTCGCATCCCACAATTTGGAACGGCGGAAGGCTTTGGCGCAGTGATAAAAGGCTTCAACTACACGGGTCAAGTATCCAGTGCGGGGTAATTTCCCGTTGATCCTATGGAATTCCAACAATGCCGGATCCGTCGTGATCGTAACCTGGCCATTCACCCGCAAGGTTTCATCAATTCCCGGGATAACAAACAGCAAACCAACCGTCGGGTTATCGATAATATTGCGCATGGAATCGATCAAATTGTTGCCGCTCCGGTCCGGGATCAAAATTGTTTCGTCGTCGATTACCTGGACGAATCCAGGATAATCACCTTTTGGTGAAACGTCACCGATCGTACCGATCATAACCAAAGGTGATCGAGCGATGAAATCCCGGCAATGCTGGTCCAGAGCCGGTAATTTCTTGATCGATGCCATCTTGGAAACGGGTGGATAGTGCGCTGTCAATTCTTCGATGGTGGTGAGGAGATGATCGGTCATAAATTAGGTTTCCGGTTAAAGGCCAAAACGACCCCACAAAGCTCGTTCTTCGATTGCTGTTAATATGTCGTCGGTCCAACGGTCAAAACCGGATTGTGAACCCAACCAGCTTGATCCGTGTCCGCCGCCAAAGGCCATGCCCAGCTTTTGGCGGAGCCAACCTTTCTGTCGAACAACCGGGCGAAATTGGACCTGCTTGCCATAGCGTTCCTGCAGGACACTTGTGAGTTCTCCAAGTCCGTCGATCAGGCCGAAATTCAGCGCGCGGCGGCCGGTCCAGAATTCACCGGTGAATAGTTTTTCCTCTGATTCCTTGAGCTTTTCCCCGCGCCGCTCGCGCACCATTTCCTTAAAAGCATCGTGGATATCCAACTGCAGATCCTTCAGTTTTTCCACATCTTCCGGCGTTTCGCGCAGGAATGGATCGAGCATATTTTTGTTTTCGCCCGCTGTGTGGACCCGCCGCTCGATACCCAAACGTTTGATTAGTTGCGGAAAACCGAAACCGCCGGAAATCACACCTATAGAGCCGATCACCGATGCATCGTCGGCATAAATTTCGTCGGCGGCACAGGCCAGCCAATAACCGCCCGACGCAGCCACATCTTCACAGAAGGCGATAACCGGCATCTCTTTTTCGGCGGCTAATGCTCGTATGCGTTGGGCGATCAAAGACGACTGGACCGGGCTGCCGCCGGGTGAATTAATCTGCAAAGCCACCGCCTGCAAATGCTTCATTCCGAATGCCCGTTCGATAGGGCGAATCAAGGAAGCAGCATTGAGGCCCGGTTTTACCGGATTACCCCCCTGGCCGATTACACCCGCCAACCGGACAACAGCCACCACCGGCTTAGGCTGATGAAAGCCCGGCACATGCAGCTTGTTGAGAATTTTGTTAATCATGCCCCTAAAATAGGCCGGGAATCCCCGTATGCGCAAGGGTGAGAAATAAAATCACATGTAAGATTTCAGCTTGCCATCACCAGATGACCGGCCCGGCGCAACACGTCGTCTGCTCTCCGCGCAAACGAGCCGTCATCCCGATGCAGGACCAAACCGGCGAGAATTTCGGTTTCTCCAACGACGCCTTTGATCCCTTGAACGAGGACCCGTTTGGCCCCTTCCTTCTTTTTCTTCGGCCATAACGGAAATACCCTAATTTTACCGGATTCCCCGCTTAAGTTACGGATAACTTCATCCCGTCTGTCGTAGCGATGAACGAAAGTTATGGTTCCACCATCCTTCACCATAAGCAGAGCAAAATCCACCCAGTCAGCCAGTGCGGCATCTCCCTCCACATTGGCGGCTGCTTTCACCGGATCTGGCGACGGATTGCCGGTGTTCTTAGGCAGATACGGGGGATTGGCCATGACATGATCAAAAGAACCGGGAATTAATTCCGGTGGGCACACTACTGTCAGCTTTAGAATATCGCCAGTAATGAAACTGGTTTGCGAAGCTAGGCCACTGATTTCTGCACCCTGCTGCGCCAACTGGATTAAATTTTCCTGGGCATCGACACCGACAATTTCGGCTGCCGGTAACCGTGCCGCCAAACACAACGACGATGCGCCGGCGCCACATCCGATATCAAGGACTTTATCTCCCGATTGCACAGGAACAGAAGCAGCCAAAAAAATGGGGTCGATGGCAGCGCGATACCCTTCGGCAGGCTGGAGTACCGTTATCCGGCCGTCCAGCAGCCGGTCCTGTGTAAACAGGTCAATCATCGCGGCATAAAATCATTGATGATCACGTCGGGCACGATATCAAGTTCTTCCTTAGCGGCGTCATATACTTTTCTGGCGCGGGTGAGATCATCCTCCACCACCATTACCCGCCGCGGAATGGCAAGAGTGCTCCCTTCGAGAACACTGGTGTGATTGTCCAACACTAATACCTCTATATCTTCGCCTGCCAATATTGACCGAAGCCAGGAAATCAGCACCAAATCATTGGTTCTCAATAATTCAACCATCAAATCACTTTTTTTGTATCACTTTATGCGGACCCCTTTAGGGTCTTGCCGGTAGGGATTTAGACCAATATGCTCGACTCAGCAAATATTTGAACCAAGCCAGAGGATACACCACCCTTGGGAGTCGTCGTCAAATTAGAAAGCGGACCGGATAAAAGTCAGTCTTTGGATGCCTTGGTCGCACTCACCGAGAACGATCTGAGGGAAACCAATTCACTGATTGTCCACGCCATGGACAGTCCGGTTGTCCTCATTCCCCAGCTGGCAGGCCATATTGTTGCGGCCGGTGGAAAACGTATCCGGCCAATGATGACATTGGCGTCGGCCCGCATGTGCGGTTATCAGGGACAACGTCATGTCGGTCTGGCGGCCTGTGTTGAATTTATTCACACCGCGACGCTGCTCCACGACGATGTCGTTGATGAAAGCGATCTCAGGCGTGGCGAGGCTTCCGCCAACGCCGTTTGGGGCAACCAGGCGAGCGTATTGGTCGGCGACTTTTTATTCTCCCGCGCCTTTGAATTGATGGTGGCGGACGGCTCTTTGGAAGTGCTGGCTGTACTGTCGAAGGCTTCTTCGGTAATTGCCGAGGGCGAGGTCCTGCAGCTTACCACGACCAACAACACGGAAACCGGCGAAACACAGTATCTAGAGGTCATTCGCTCCAAGACGGCGCAATTGTTTTCCGCCGCCTGCCGCATTGGCGCATTGGTAGCCGACCGGCCCAAAATCGAGGAAGATGCCCTCGAAACTTACGGCATGAATCTTGGTATTACCTTCCAACTGGTCGACGATGCCTTGGATTACTCAGCCAAACAGGCCACCCTCGGCAAAACCGTCGGGGACGATTTCCGCGAAGGCAAGATCACCTTGCCTATCATTCTTTCGTTCCGGCGGGGAGACGATGACGAACGCACTTTCTGGCGGCGTACTCTTGAAGAGCTCAACCAGAAAGACGGTGATCTGGATCATGCCATCGAACTGATGAACAAGCACGATGCCCTCGATGACACGGTTGAACGGGCCCGCCATTACGGCGCCATTGCCCGGGACGCCATGGGAATTTTCGAAGACGGCCCGGAGAAAACAGCCCTCATCGACGCGATAGATTTCTGCATCAACCGGGCCTATTAATTTAAACTGCCTAGCCATGTACTAGTCCTTGCCCAAGCCCCGAGCGAGCGCTATAAACGCGCCGCAGTGGATTATACGGCCCAATTCTAACTTAGAAGCTATTTTGTACCCACAGGGCATATTGAGGGATTTGGATACAATAGAAAAAACCATTTAAAATCAACAAGTCGGGGAGTAGCTCAGCCTGGTAGAGTACTACGTTCGGGACGTAGGGGCCGGAGGTTCAAATCCTCTCTCCCCGACCATTATTTTCAATAACTTAGCCAAGCTAGGCATAATTCGCGGGCTGTGTTTCCCTGAGCATATATTATATATCTAGGATTTACGCGCCCGACCGGCGACAAGTATGACTTTGCGTGGGCTGGCGATCCACATCGCCGTGATCGAAATACCGCATAAGATCATGGCAACGATAAAGGCTGTCTCATAATTTCCCGCAACGTCAAATAAAACACCCGTTACCCAAGGTCCGATCGCAGCACCTGTGCTACTAAACGAACCAATAAAACCGAAAATCGCGCCATATCGTTTTCCGGAAAACAGCTCTGCCGGAACGGCACCAAAGATCGACGCCATGCCATAGCCGATGAGACCTTGCAGTCCGACCATGACATACATCAACCACTCCGACGGCCATTCCCGCAGCAAAAACAGACACGCATAGGTCAAAAGAAAGCCCATCAAGGCAAGGCTCCACGCGAGCTCCCGTCCGATTCGGTCCGAAAGGGCGCCAACGGCGATTTGACCAAAGACACCCGTAAGACCGACCAGGCCCAGAGCAACGGCAGCAACTTCAGCAGAGATACCGACATCGATCAAATAGCGGGTCTGATGCACCTGCACCGCATACCAGGCGTAAAGCGATGTCACAAATGCCAGGATCAGCCACCAGAATCGGCCGGTGCGCATGGCTTTAACCGGCGTCCAATCCGTTTCAATCCATTCTCTGTTGACGATGCGGCGATTTAGTTCGTCTTGCCGTGCTTTGCCCGCCGCCGAATCGTTCATCTGCCCCCCATCGATCTCCAATCCGAGATCTTTCGGGCGATGGCGCTGGAGTAGAATATTGAGCGGCACCAGAAAAATGAGCAGAACCAGCGCGATGACGATACAGGCAAAACGCCATCCCTGGGTCTGAATGGCATGCTGCATCCAGGGGAAAAGCACCATCGCACCCACACCCGCGCCGGCAAAGGCCAAGCCCAAGGCCAAACCGCGCCGGCGATCAAACCAATTCGGCAGAAATAGAGTATGCCCGATGTAGCTCATAAACACCGAGCCACCGACCACCAAAACGCCCAGCGTGACAAAAAAATGCCACGGATCTGTCGCAAAAGTCGCCAACACCAAACCAATGGCCGAGAGCACCCCGCCAAGGGGCAATACCAGGCGCGGACCAAATCGGTCCATGAGAGCCCCAATAAAAGGCGAAATAACGGTCGATACCATAAAGCCGATAGAGAACGTCGCCGCAATCGTCCCCCGGGCCCAACCGAATTCCTCCAGAATTGGAGGAAACAATAAAGAAAAAGACGTGCGGGCATTAACGCCTATGCCCATCGTCACAAACGCAACGGCCACCACCACCCAACCATAAAAGAACGGTAAATTTGCGCCAAAATATTTCTTTTGGCTGGAAGAAGATTGGGACGAATTATTCATACAGCCACGTTAGTTTTATTTGTCCACCCCCCCCAAGTCTTCAACAAACGAATAAATACTACGGTGCTTGCTCTCGCGACAAACTCTTCTCGCCACCGAAATGATGGAATACCAGATAGAGTGCGGCCGCGACCAGGGCGGAATTGGCGATGAACGGGATTTTGAGCAATATCAAAAACGCCAGAACAACCCGAATCGCTATGCCAAATACTGACAGGCCATATTTATCCTGGCAGCTGAGGGCACTGGCGACGAGATACAGAACCACGACCAATTTGAACAATAACCAGCTTAACGAAGCCAGGTTGATGGTTCCATCATAGCCCGGCAAGTAGGATTTTTCTGCACTCACGCCGCCTTCGAGCGACTGCGCCACCTGAGCCTGTTCGATCAACAATATTTCCGGATAAAAAGAAAATACAAACGGGATCGTGAACATAACAATACCGGCACGAACCGCTGAGAATCCTGTCGCCAACGGTTCAGCCTTGGATATGGTTGACGCCGCAAATGCGGCGATTGCAACGGGTGGTGTAATTGCCGATGCGA
>PBQI01000012.1 GCA_002725625.1 Rhodospirillaceae bacterium
CAATCTTTCATTTGTGGCAAACAACTAAATTAACCGCGTGTAAAGCGGGCCATAAACTCTTTCTTACCCGCTTCATCCTCGAACATGACTTTTAAGCGTTTTGACGCCAGCGCATCATCCATGTCTTCAGTACCCATACCCCATTTGCCCTGGCAATTGTCCTCCAGCCAATCTCTATTGACTAGTAGGATTCGGATGTTCTTAGGATGAGCCCAAAGGGCCTGCCACGCCGATCAGTGAAACGCCGCACAGTTTTTTTTGCGGCACCGCGTCTTCTGGTTCCTCTAGGTTTCAGCATGGCGACGACCTTCACCACCCCGCCTATCATCATATATCGATCCGGAAGTCATTTTTCTCTTTTCGCTATTTGCTGCTCCAAACTTAACCTGGGTGTCAATATGTTCTTGATGGTCATAATATTCAAGAATTTCAGGCATCACATTGTCGGGCTCAACCAATTGATATTTCTTCTGAATTCTGATAAAACTTAACAGATAGTTAACAAAGCCGGGCCAATTCCCAAATGAGATAGAAGGTCTCAGCGAGGTGCGTGTGATGCCATCATTGATGGACCGACAGGAGGTCGGCAACTAATGGCAATCGAAGCCTTTAGTCCCTCCGCCAGCGTCGTCGGCACCATTACCGGCGGCAATACCGAGCTTGCGCGCGTATTGATTCAAAGCGGCGGCAATGCTCAGGCGGCGGCGGCCAAAAGCATTGAGAGCATCTTCTCGTCGCGCATCGACAGGGCTTTAGCCAATCTGGGTTCCTCTAACACTTCCGCCATAACCGATAAGCTACTGCGCGAACAGTCCCAGTTAATTGACCGCAAGGCGCGGGTAAACGAAGCGATTGGTGTCATTTCCAAGGCACTGGACCAATTCCAGTATCTGAAAAACCATGTTGACTATCTGCAAACACAACTTTTAGACCTAGAAGGCGGCAATCTTACGGCGTCCGAGGTCTCAGTCGAATGGGACAACAAACTGCGCAAGATCAACCAGCTGGCCAATGCTGCTTCCGATTCTATCGAAGACAATGGCTTATATTTTCAAAAAAACCTGATCGAGTCATTCTCCCGCACTTCGCATGCGACCCAAACCCTGTTCGCTCCCTACAACTCTACCGGCGATACACTGCAGGTGGATGGTGTCTATCTCGGCACCGACTACTACATTATCGACGGCGGCGGCGAGTATTGGCTGTCAGATACCGGTTTCGCCAATTCCGAAGCCGCAGTGGGTACGCTGACAGAGTATACCGCCTACCCGGGAAGCCCCACCGGCGTATCCGATTCGGTCACAGACCTCACCCTAAACAGCTATAACGCATCGACGGGCGCCATTGATTTCACCACATCGGGATCCGCCAATGTTACGGGTACGTTAACCTCGGGTGGGCAGGGCCTGCTCGACGCCTGGATATATTCCGACTTCGATAACCAGGCGTCGATCGATCAGGCCAAGGATGATTTGGACGAGGCCGAATCCCTCATCCTGCTGACCCAGGCGGATTTTCTTAACGCGCGGGCAACATTAGAATCGCGGACCTCGGTATTTTCCAGCCAAATCGCCGGACTGGACAAACAAATCGCCGATGAATTGGAAGACCTACAAACGGGTGCCCAAGCTGAATTGCTGGCGACTCAGTTGGAGTTCAAAATCGCTGCGTTTGATTTCGCCCTTTTGGCCAGCCGCGGCAATACCTTAATCATGAGCATCATGCTGTCGCAGGACAGTGAGGATTTTGGCGCCACCAATGCCTCCGCCAGAGCAGTCTCAGGTGCCACTATCAGCGTTACCGCCTGATTATCTGTCTTCACATTCCGCTACATGCGCCATCACCTTTTTCATTACGCTGGGCAAGGCTTGCGCCCCGAATTCTTCCGGCAGGCACCAAAAACCGGTTGTTGCAGCGGTTCTTGAAACCGATCCGGTTAAGATTTTCAGCTCCAAGTGGAAGTGGGTAAAAGTATGATGCACGATGCCTGGCAGTTTCTGCCATTGGCTCGCGGCCGGTGCGTCCTTAACCGCCTCCTTCAGCGGCCAGACTTTCTGCCGCCACTCGGTCGACGGCACCTCGATCATTCCACCCAGCAGGCCCTTTTCTTCGCGGCGCCTCAAAAGTACCCTGCCCCTGGGATCACAGACCCAGAACACAACACCGCGTCTCACCGGTTTGGTTTTAGACTGGCTGCGCCGGGGATAAGTTTCCGCTTTATCCGTGCCGCCAACCCGGCAATCAGGTAGCCAGGGGCAAATCGTGCATTTCGGATTGCGGGGTGTGCACACCGTGGCGCCTAAATCCATGACGGCTTGAACATAGTTGCTGACCCGCCTTTCAGGTGTCAGAGCTTCGGCATGGCCATACAGTTCCAGCTTAGCCTCGGGTAAAGCGGTTTCAACTTGGTGTAGGCGCGCCATGACCCGCTCGAAGTTACCATCCACGGGGGTCGCCTTCAGATCGAAGGCGATGGCGGCGATGGCGGCAGCGGTATAGGGCCCGATACCGGGTAACTTGCGCAGTTCATTTTCTTTTGCCGGAAAGACACCGTCAAATTCCCTGCTAATAACCTGGGCGCATTTATGAAGGTTGCGGGCGCGGGCGTAATAACCAAGACCCTGCCAGGCATGCAAGACCTGATCGAGATTTGCCGCTGCCAGATTTTCAATCGTCGGCCAACGGGCGAGAAAGGATCCAAAATAAGGTTTGACCGTGGCCACCGTCGTCTGCTGTAGCATGATTTCACTTAACCAGACACGGTAGGGATCAGCCTTTTCTCCCGGTAACGCCCGCCAGGGAAGCCGGCGGCGGTGGCGGGCGTACCATTTTAAAAGACGGTCGCTCAACGGACCGGAAGACGATTTCAAGATATCAGGGTTCATGGAAGAGTTCTTATTGTCCGCCTACTGAATGATCATTATCATAGACCCTTACATCAGCCTAGTGACGAATTCCGGCGCTGGGCGCAACATCAACCAAATATTGCCCTGATTCGATGACGATAAAACGATTTGAAATACGAACCATCGGTGCATCCGTCGCCAAACTGACCAAACCGATTTTCGGCAAAAGAGGTTTTGGGCAGGGCGAGATCGTCACCGAGTGGCCGAACATTGCCGGTAAAACTTTGGCCAGTCACACCCTACCGGAAAAGATCGCCTATCAAAAAAACCAGCGCCATGAGGGAACGCTCCATCTGAGAATCGACAGCGCCGGCCTGGCTTTGGAATTACAACATCTGGAACCACAATTGATTGAGCGCATCAATACCCATTTCGGGTATCGCGCCGTGGCATCGATTAAGATTATACAAGGCCCAATTCAGCGAAAGGAAAAGCCGGAATTTAGGGTAAAAAAAGAACTGAGCACCACCCAATCCGATCAATTGAACAATCGACTAGAAGTGGTATCCGATCCGGACGTCAAAGCTGCTTTGGCGGCTTTAGGCGCTGAAATAGTCAAAGAAAACAGCGATAAAGTCTGACCGCGGTGGTTAATCCAACGCGAGTTCTCCCTTAGATAGGGACTTAAAACTTTGAATAATATCAATTTATTTTGTGGTTGGAACTTTAGGTGATTTTCTATGGCAGACTGAATGACATTATATGTAGCGACCGCTATTCACTAGATTTTTATGTCAATTTTTTACCATGATTTACGTGCATAAGCTGACGTTAACGTCATTTGCACTTATAAAGCCGATATTTAACTATATTTTACGATATTGCGGGAATATTAAATTTCTCGGCTTGTGGAGTCACCGATCCCCAATTATATTCAACAACATTTAGTGGTCAGGAGGCATAATTGCCCAGACATATAGTAAGAATTCGATTTTTTGCCGTTATGATTATGGCATTCATGTGGGCCAGCGTTGATCTTTCTGCGCAAACTTTGCCTCCGGCTGAGGAAATCCTATCCGAGCGCGTACTGGGGAATTCGGACGCCAAAGTGACGATGATAGAATATGCGTCGATGACCTGTCCCCATTGCGCCAACTTTCACACCAAAACTTTCCCGGCAATCAAGAAAGAATATATCGTAACCGGCAAGATAAAATTCATCTACCGTGATTTCCCCTTGGACCAGGTTGCCTTGGCCGCCGCGATGATGGCGCGATGCTCAGCCAAAGAGCGTTATTTTGGCGTCATTGATGTGATTTTCCGTACACAGCGGGAATGGGGGCGCAATCCGAACCCGCGTAAAGCGCTGGAACAAATTGGCAAAATCGTTGGGGTTTCCGAGAGTACCTATGAAGCCTGTGTCACTGATAAAGTTGTTCATGACGGCATGATAAAAATGCGTAACGATGCCGTGGAAAAATACAAGGTGCGAACGACACCTACTTTTGTCGTCAACGAGAAAAAAATAAACGGCGGTTTACCGCTGGAAGAACTTCGTAAGGTCCTGGACGCTGCTGTTGCTAAAGCCAGCTGATTGTTGAGAACTTAAAATTAAATAGGGGGCGTGTGGGAACGCGTGCAGTTTACCAAGCTCAAATTAGCGGGCTTTAAATCGTTTGTCGATCCGACTGAAATGGAGATTCAGCCGGGGATAACCGGTGTTGTCGGCCCTAATGGCTGCGGCAAATCCAATTTGGTTGAGGCGCTCAAATGGGTGATGGGCGAAACATCCGCCAAGCAGATGCGCGGCAGCGAGATGGATGATGTCATATTCTCGGGTAGTGCCAACCGACCGGCGCGAAACATCGCCGAAGTCTCTTTGGCACTTGACAATACGGACCGCAACGCACCGGCTCAATTTAACGACACTGAAGATCTCGAAGTTCTGCGTAAGATTGTCAGGGAAAAAGGATCTTCCTACCGGGTAAACGCTAGGGAAGTACGTGCCCGCGATGTCCATCTGCTGTTTGCCGATGCCGCCTCGGGAGCCCGCTCCACTGCTTTGGTTAGTCAGGGTCAAATCGGAGAGGTGGTGCAGGCCAAGCCGACTAACCGGCGCAAACTGCTGGAAGAAGCCGCCGGCATATCGGGATTGCATTCCCGCCGCCATGAAGCCGAACTTCGGCTGCGCGGNGCAGNAANCAACTTGGAACGCCTCGACGATATCATGGTGACCCTGGAGGCGCAGATGAAAAGCCTGCGCAAACAAGTGCGGCAGGCGACCAGATACCGCAATCTCAACGATCACATTCGCAAAGCCGAGGCGACACTGTTCCTCATTCATTGGACGGCGGCGGAAAGTGAACTGGAAAAAACCAGGCAGGTGTTGGCGGACACGGAAAAGATCGTCGCCGAAACAACCGGAACGACGGCAAATGCCTCCTCTGAACAGGCGGCAGCAGCCAGTGGCCTGCCAACCATGCGCGGAACCGAAGCCGAAGCCGCCGCCGCGCTACAACGATTGACCCTGGCTCGCGAAAGACTGGAAGAAGAAGAAGAGCGCCTGGACCAGGCGCGGCGCGACTGCGAAACCCGGCTCAGTCACACCATCCAAGATATGGAGCGGGAAAGAACGTTGGCGGCCGATGCCGAAGCCGCCATTGCCAGGCTCGGCAAAGAACAGTCGGAAATCACTACCCGGGAACAAGGCCAGGAAACAGCGATAACTGAAGCGTCCAAATCGCTCTCTGTCGCCCGTACGGAAACGGAAGAAGCAGAAAACGGCCTCAATGATCTGACTGGAAAATTGGCGGCGCAGGAGGCTTCCCGAAACGACTTGGCCCGCCGGAAGGCTGAACTAACAGCCCGGATTGACCGTTTGTCGAAAAGCAAAAGCGCCATCGCCGATGAAATTGGTACCTTGGAAGAGAATGTAAAGGAGCGGGCGGCCATTACTGCAGCGGAGGAACAGCTTGCTGGTGCCGGTGAAAACCTCAGCGCCGCACGCAAGCGAACCGAAGAGGCCGAAAAACTTCGCGTCGATACCGCCCGCCACTTGACGGAGATACAAAGCGAATCCCAGACGGCCATTGCTGATACTGCGAAAATGGAAGCGGAAGTCTGGGCGCTAACCGAACTTCTTGAAACGGGGGATCCTGATTTATGGCCGCCGCTGATAGATGCCGTTACCGTTGAACCGGGCTTGGAGGGGGCGCTCGGAACAGCGCTCGGTGATGATCTCAGCGCCGCCACGGATGAAGCGGCGCCCGTTCACTGGCGCAATGTACCGCAGGGAAGAGATGCTCCCGGTCTGCCCGCCAGCGCCGAACCCCTGAGCCAATTCGTCAAAGGGCCGAGCGCTCTAACGGGCCGTTTGTCCCAGATCGGACTGGTGGCGGACGATGAAACCGGCTGGCGTCTTTTACCCCAACTCAAACAAGGTCAACGCCTGGTTAGCCGCGACGGCGCTTTTTGGCGCTGGGACGGGTTTACCACCGCCGCTGAAGCGCCCACGGCCGCCGCCATTCGGCTGGAACAGCGCAATCGGTTGGAGCGAACACGCGAAAAACTGGAAACCGCTCGAAAAACTGCGAAAGAAGCAGAACAAAACATTGAGACGGCCCGCGAAGCGACCCAGAATGCTACCGGTGAAGAGGCACAAGCGCGGGAAACGGTCAGGGCGTGCGAAGCCGCATTTGAGGCCGCCCGCGAAGCCATGGACGAGTTGCGCCATCTGACGGTACAAAATGATTCAAAGTTATCCGCGCAAAGGGATAATGCCGGACGGATCGAAACAGATTTGAACGAATCCCGCCAATCCCTGCAGAAAGCCGAAGAGATACTGGCCGGTCTGCCGGATGCCGAAGTGGGGCGCAGAGAGGCTGAAAACCTGCGTGATCAGGTGGTTGAAAAACGGTCTCGCCTGGTCGAAGCCCAAAGCGCATACGACAATTTGAGCCGCCAGGCGGATGAACGCCGGCGACGGTTGGCCGCCATCGATCAGGAATTGGCGTCGTGGTCCCAGCGCCAGCAAAGCGCTGCCGATCAACTGGAACAGTTGGCAGCGCGACAGACCTCACTCGGAGCGGAGCGGGAAAACCTGACCGCCCGTCCTGATGAAATCAAACAGCGCCATAAGGTGCTGCTGGATAGAATTGAACAGGCAGAAGAAAAACGGAAAGGCATTGCCGATCAGCTGGCCGAAGCCGAAACACGGCTGGCCGAAGCCGACCGTAACCTGCGGGAATCAGAATCCAAACTGGCTTCCATCAGAGAACAACGGATACGCGCTGATGCCGCCGTCGAGCAGGCCAAACAGGCCGCCGAAGCCTTGATGGACCGCATGACCGACCGGCTCAACTGCGGACCGGAAAATCTGCGCGATATTTCTGCGCTCAAGGAAGATGCGCCGATGCCTGAACTTGAAGCAGCGGAGAAAAGGGTTGAACGGCTGATCCACGAACGGGAGAATATGGGCCCGGTTAATCTGCGCGCAGAGACCGAAGCCCAGGAACTGGCGGAACAGGTGGATACCTTGATTTCGGAGCGGGAAGACCTGCTCAAGGCCATTGATAAGTTGCGCCGCGGTATTAATGATCTCAACCGCGAAGGGCGGCAACGACTGCTGGTGTCATTTGAGGAAGTGAACAAGCATTTCCAGGAATTGTTCGTCCGCTTGTTTGGCGGTGGCCGGGCTCATTTGGAATTTGTTGAATCAGACGATCCGTTGGAAGCCGGGCTGGAAATCATGGCCAGCCCTCCCGGTAAACGGCTTCAGGTACTGTCCCTGTTATCCGGCGGTGAACAGGCGCTGACTGCCCTGTCTCTGCTGTTCGCCGTGTTCCTCACCAATCCTGCCCCCATATGTGTGCTGGATGAGGTCGACGCGCCCCTTGATGATGCTAATGTGGACCGTTTTTGCTCCATGGTAGATGAAATGGCTCACTCTCTCCGGACCCGCTTTATCGTCGTTACCCACCATCGCATGACCATGGCCCGAATGAACCGCCTGTTCGGCGTGACCATGGGTGAACAGGGAGTCTCTCAACTGGTATCTGTCGACTTGGGTCAGGCAATCGAACTTCACGATATTGCGTGACCTTAAAAATTTAAATTACTCTTTTATTTCAGCAACTTAATAGGGTGCTATTGAATCTTGACAGTGCCCTGCCCGATCTATATGTTCCGACCCGAATCAATTGGCGCGACTTCGTTCGGAGGGAGTTTTCAGCCGTCTGCCCAGTTACTTCAACAGTGGGCGATTTTGCGATGAGCGAGGAGAAAAATCCGCAGGTCTTTGAAGGTTCAGTCCGCAAGGAAGAAACCAAAGGGGACTTTGATACACGTTTGCGACGCGCCCGTAGTAAAGAGGACGCGGCCAGATGGGACGGATCAGCGGGTTCGCAAGATGAAGCGAAAGGCACAGCTATTCGCATCGGCACCGAACTGGTAGTGGCAACAGCGGTTGGCGGTGTGATCGGTTATTTATTGGATAGCTGGCTCGGAACCAAGCCGTGGTTATTGATTGTGTTTTTATTTTTGGGAAACGCCTCCGGTTTGTGGAATGTTTTCCGTTTGACGAGCAATCAAGGTTATGCAGTCGGTTTTGACCGGGACAAACGTATAGAGACCGATGAAACGGGCCATGGCGGTTCAGAAGAAGAGTAACGGTGGGAACGAGTAAAAGTGGCTGAAGCACATAATCCGCTGGCGCAGTTTGAAATTAAGGCTCTGATTCCGATTCAAATTGGGGATATCGACGCTTCCTTTACCAATTCTTCCGCCTTGATGGTTCTATCCGTTTTCGCGGCAACGTTGCTGATGGTCTTTGCGGTCCGGCCACGTGCCAGCGTTCCCGGAAGATGGCAATTGCTGGCGGAGCTTTGTTATCAATTTATCGCCAAAATGATCAGCGATAATATCGGCAAAGAGGGCCGCCCGTACTTTCCCTTCGTATTTTCGATCTTCATGTTCGTATTGTTTGGAAACTTCCTGGGTATGGTGCCCTACAGCTTTACCTTTCCCAGCCATATCGCCGTCACCCTGACAATGGCGCTTGTGATTTTTGTTATGGTTACCGTCATCGCCTTCTTTAAACATGGCTTTCATTTCTTTTCATTCTTTTTGCCGGCGGGCGTGCCGATCGTCTTGTCGCCGCTGATGATCGCCATTGAGGTTATTTCCTATTTTACCCGCCCCTTCAGCCTGAGCGTACGTTTATTCGCCAATATGATGGCAGGCCATACCTTGTTGAAGGTGGTCGGCGGCTTCGTGTTCCCGCTGGGGCTGTTCGGTATTGTACCAATTGCCGGGCTGGTCGCTGTGACGGGTCTGGAATTTCTTATCGCCTTCTTGCAGGCTTACATTTTCACGATTTTGACCTGCATTTACATCAATGATGCAATTCATTTGCATTAATTAATTTTTGAATTGGATCGAATAGATCCAGTACTAACGAAAGGACTTTTTAAGATGGAAGTAGAAGCAGCGAAGTTAGTCGGAGCTGGTTTGGCCACGTTGGGCTTTATCGGACCGGGCATTGGTATCGGCCTCATCTGGGCCGCCCTGATCAATTCCGTGGGCCGCAATCCGGCCGCCGCAGGCGCCATCACGACGACCGCGTGGGTCTCCTTCGCCCTGGTTGAAGCGCTAGCCATTTTCGCCCTGGCGATCGCTCTATTGATCCTCTTCGGCTAATACAGCCAAAAATCAATTACGGTAACGTTCGAAAAATTTTGAACCAGCAGGCAAGTCGCTCATGCCACAGTTAGACTTTACGGCGTTTTCACCACAGATTATCTGGCTCGTTATTACGTTTGTGATCCTTTACGCCTTGATGGCCAAGGTCGCGCTGCCGCGTATCGGCAGCGTGCTGGAAGACCGTCAAGCTAAGATCAATGACAATCTGGACACGGCTGAAAATCTGCGCACAGAAGCCAAGGCTGATGCCGAGACTTATGAAAGCGCTTTGGCGGAAGCCCGGGAACAGGCCCGACAGACCGTCATGCACGCTTATCAGGAAGCAAACGCCTTTTCTACAGAACAGCATGAAGAGCTAGGAGAGCGGCTGGCTGTCGATATCAAGAAAGCGGAAACCCGGATCGGCGAGGCCAAAGACGCCGTCGTCGGTGAGGTGCGCAACATCGCAGAATCGATTGCCGCCGATATCGTGGATCGTTTGGTGAATATCACACCCAATGAGGGCACGGTCGTACAAGCGGTCGACGCCGCCATGAAGGAAAAAGGTTGATGTCTACGGCATATGCAGCCAGTGCTGAAGGTGCAGCCCAAGCCGCGTCAATGTGGGCTGAGCCGACCATCTGGGTCGCCGTTTCCTTTGTTATTTTCGTAGTGTTATTTGCGAAACCGGCCTGGAACTTCGCCACCTCCGCCCTCGATAAAAGAATTATGGAGATTGAATCTTCCATCGAGGAAGCGACTAAACTGTGCGAAGAGGCCCAGGATATGCTGGCCGGCTACAAGCGCAAAATCGCCGAGGCTGAGCAGGAAGCCGAAGATATCGTCGCCCAGGCCCGTGATGAAGCCAAAGTCCTGAAAGACCGCATAGCAATGGATATGGAAACCTCTTTAAAACGGCGCGAAAAACTGGCCATGGACAAAATTCAACAGGCTGAAACCGAAGCCACCGCAGAGGTACGCGCCCTGACCAGCGAAATAGCCCTCAGTGCCGCTCATCAACTGCTGGCGGACAACGTCAAAGGCGATAAGGCCGACGAACTGGTCGACGGCGCCATCCAGGAACTGCCGGAAAACTGGAATGGCGCTTTCGTTCTTGGGAGTAAATAGAAACCTTACTCCCCGATCATCGCCAGCCAGGCTTGTTCGCTGAGAATGTTAACTCCTAAATCAGCCGCTTTTTTAGATTTGGAGCCGGCGTCCGCTCCCACCACCACAAAGTCGGTCTTTTTGGAGACGGAACCCGCTACCTTGGCGCCGAGGTTCTCAGCCCTGGCTTTGGCTTCGCCACGGGTGACCGTTTCCAGCATCCCGGTGAAGACTACGGTCTTGCCGGCGATGGGGGAATTGGCGACGTCAGGTTGGACAAAATCCTCAATCTCCAGCAATTCCCCCAGTTCATCCAACACCGACCGATTATGGGGTTCGACGAAAAAGGCGATCAGATCGTTGGCCACCGAAGGCCCGATACCGTCAACATTGGTAAGATCGACATAAGCTTCAGAATCTCGGTCCTCTGACGCCATCAAGGCGGCCCGCCAGGCTTCATACGAGCCATACTGCTTGGCCAACAGGCGGGCATTTGCCTGGCCCACTTGACGAATGCCGAGACCGTAGATAACGCGCTCCAGAGGTACCTTTCGGCGTTCCTCTATGACCGCCAGAAGGTTATCCACCGATTTATCACCCCAACCTTCCCGCGCACGGATATTGTCCGCATGAGAGACCATTTTAAAAATATCGGCGGCGGTTTTTATCAGACCTTCCTCATAGAACGTCTCAATATGTTTGCCACCCAGTCCCTCGATATCAAAGGCACCCCTAGAGACAAAATGCTTGAGGTGTTCGACCGCCTGGGCCTCACAGATCAAACCACCGGTGCAGCGCCGGGCCACCTCGCCTTCAGCCTGGACAGCCGCGCTGCCGCAAATCGGGCATGACGTCGGCATTTCAAACGGCGTCGAATTTTTTGGCCGTTTGTCCAATACCGCTTCCACCACCTGGGGAATAACGTCACCGGCCCGCTGGATTACCACCGTATCGCCAATGCGCACGTTCTTGCGAGCGATTTCGTGTTCGTTATGCAGGGTCGCGTTGGACACCACCACGCCGCCCACGGTCACCGGTTCCAGCTTGGCCACCGGCGTCAGGGTACCCGTCCGTCCCACCTGTATATTAATACCGTTGACCACAGTCTGGGCTTTCTCCGCCGGGAATTTATGAGCGATGGCCCAGCGGGGCGCCCGGCTGACAAAACCCAGCCGTTCCTGCCAATCGATACGATTAACCTTGTAAACCATGCCGTCGATGTCGTAGTCGAGCCCGGCCCGCGCCTCGGAAACCTTGTCGTATACCGCCATCAGCTTATCCAGATCGCCACACTGCGCGGTATAGGGATTGACGGCAAACCCCCACCCTTTGAGGACATCGAGATAATCCCAATGAGTTTCGTATTCTGACCCGACCACTTCTCCCCAGGCGTAGGCGAAAAACTTCAGTGGGCGCCCGGCAGTTATGGTTGCATCCAATTGCCGCAAAGAACCTGCCGCCGCATTGCGCGGATTAGCGAAGACTTTCTCCCCGGCATTTTCCTGGCGTTCATTCAAGATCTGAAAATCGGATTTGGAGAGATAGACCTCGCCCCGGACTTCCATGACATCCGGGCAGGGATCTTTCAGCTCGAACGGCAATTCCTTGAAGGTGCGGATATTAGCGGTCACATCCTCGCCCTCTGCACCGTCGCCCCTGGTGCCCGCAGAAACGAAAAAACCGTTTTCATATCTGAGGGATATGGATAGACCGTCGATCTTGGGCTCCGCCACCATTTCCAGAGGCAGACTAGAATCATCCTTCAATTCCTTCAGAAAACGGCGGATACCGTCCATAAAATCGGCCAACTCGTCACGGGAGAAAACATTGCCCAACGACAGCATGGGGGCAGCATGTTTGATCTTGGTGAAACCGGTCGCTGCCGCCGCGCCGACACGCGTAGACGGGCTGTCATCCCGGATGAGATGGGGAAACCGTGCTTCCAGATCATCATTTCGCCGCCGGAGAGCGTCATAGTCGGCATCATTGATAACGGGCTGATCATTCTGATAATAGGCTTTGTCGTGGCGGGTGATTTCTTCGGCGAGCGCACCCAATTCGGCGACAACCTCAATCTCGACGGCATGGGCTTTGCGCCCTTCGGCGAGGTCGTAGAGGGCATGGATATCGTCGATGCGATCAACGCC
>PBQI01000013.1 GCA_002725625.1 Rhodospirillaceae bacterium
GAGAAAATCACAGTTCACTAATCGTTTACTTTGAAAAAACGTATTAATAAACGTATATAAATCAATATGTTAGGATAGATAATAATATTAGGAATCTGTCGCTGTATCCTACTGATCTACAGGGTCGTGATATGGAGGAAATTTATATCATCCAGGGGCGCGCCCTGAAAACATCCGAGATGAGATAGCCGGAAATCAGTCGCGAAAGCTATTCAACGGAATGGAATAGTAAATCGTAGCCGTCTCCGTACCGGGATTGGTGTCGCCCATGCTGGCGTTGGAATAATGCGAGATGGCAAGGCCAAGCCGCGACCTGTTGTCAAAGCGGTAAGCGAGTTCCAACTGTGACCGGAATTCCAGAGCATGGCCCAGGTTGAATTAAGTCAAATGGGAGGAAGTAGAAACTCAATTGAGAATTGGGAATTATAGTTGATTCAAATAATTAAATTATGCTTACAGCGGCTTACGGAATTCTCATTGTGCTGAGAATTGGAGAGAATTTGTGGGGTTTTATTAATAAATTCCCATCAAATGCGTACCACTGACAAATCCCAGTTTACGGAGTATCCAGCGGTTCGCTTCGGATTGTCTATTAACGTGACAATGCCAGTTCGCTGCCGAAAATAATAGCACCGCTAACCGAGAACATGCCGCCAATACCAAGTGCAATGGAAATTTTAGCGTCAGGCACTTGGGCCGGCGCGATGCCACGGATTTGCCGGACACTTTCTTGCATGGCGTACATGCCATACATCCCTGAATGCATGTAGCTTAAACCGCCGCCATTGGTATTGGTCGGCAATTTGCCGCCAGGCAAGGTATGGCCGTCGCGGATAAAGCTGGCTGCTTCGCCTGGTTTACAAAAGCCGAGGTCCTCCAGGCCATATAAAGGGACATGGGCGAAGGCGTCATAGATCATGACGTGATCGACGTCATTGCGTTCAATACCGGCTTCGACAAAGGCGGTTTGGCCGGCGACCCGAAAAGCGCGCGACGTGGTGTAATCCTCCAACTGGCTGATCATCGGACCTTCACAGCTTTCCCCAGTGCCCAAGATATAGACCGGTGGGTGCCGGAAATCTTTCGCCCGGTCGGCTGATGTCAGGATCAGGGCGCCGCCACCATCAGTACGCAGGCAGCACATCAACAGCGTGAACGGATAGGCAATCATTTTTGAATTCATCACATCATCGATGGTCAAGGGGTCTTTGAAGGTCGCCCGGGGATTTAAAGCCGCCCATTGGCGTTGTGCTACGGCCACTTGCGCTAAGTCTTCTATACTCAGATCAAATTCTTTCAGGTAGCGGAGCACCGGAATAGTAAACATGGTCGGCGGAATGCTGGCCCCATAAGGTACTTCAAACTCGCCACCCAGCCGGCCGGCAAAAAATTCAGGGAACCCAGCGGCCCCGACAGCAGATTTACCGCTTTCGCCATGAGTAATAATGACCGTTTTGCAATGACCGGATTGAATGGCCGCCATGGCGTGGCGGACATGCAGCATGAACGAACTGCCGCCAATATGTGTCCCGTCAATCCAGGTTGGCGTAACACCCAAGTAACTGGCTAATACATCTGGCGCCACGCCGGCGCAGGCAATACCATCTATATCGGCAGCCGATAGTCCGGCATCCGCTAAGGCATTAAGCGCAGCATCAGCGTGGAGCTGCAATTCCGTCATGCCTGGGATGACACCCATTTCGGTCGTTTCGGCAGCACCGGCCACTGCCACATGTTGATGTTTCATTGTCGTTAACTCGCAGGTTTGAATAAAGGAAGCGTGATATCGTCATTTTGGCGTTCGAAAGTGACCTCGAGTGGCATGTCCAAAACGAGGGTGTCAGGCGTTTGTTCGCAGCCGACAATATTGGTCATCATGCGCGGCCCCTCTTCGAGGGTAACCACGGCGACCGAATGAGGTCCATCAAAGCCCGGCATGGGGAGGTGGCTGATAACGTAGCTGTAAAGCGTTGCTTTTCCGCTCGCGGTGTAAACCGATACGTTGCGGCTGCTGCATAAGGGGCAAAACGGGCGGGGCGGGAAATAAGATTTGCCACAGTCGCCACATTTCTGTAGCCGCAATTCACTCTCTTTGGTGCCATCCCAAAAATGCTGGGATTCGGGCGATGGCCGTGGCAATCGCCGCTGGCTAGACTTTCTGTCCATGCTGAATTACTCCAAATAATATTAGTTCGTATTTCACCTATCGGCTTAGCCGATTTTGTTCAGTTGGAACCTCGTATTACCCGCGCCGCGCCGGTAACCATGCAGGTTATCCCCGCGACGATACAGCCAATTACCGCCGGAATAGCATAAACCAGAGGCGACCATTCCATATTTGTCGTCCGTTGTCCGGTTGCATGGAGATCCAGGCTGCTACCGTAAATCGGAACGACGAGAGCCAGAAAAAAAATACCGGCAACAAACGTCCAAACCGCATCAATTTTAGCATTAATGTCCGGCGGCACTTTCAGCGTAAACAAATCGACGAAGATTTGATCACCCTTCACAAATTGCCAAGCAAAGGCGAAAAAACCAAGCAGGACAAGGGTTAGCGTTGATACCTCAATCAGTCCCTGCAAAAAGAAAAACCCGAATGTCCGGCCAAATATGTCCCCTACCGTCATCAGCATTAAAATTGTAATAGCGCAGCCGGCGACAAACGCCATCGCTCGGGGAATTAGTCTCATCAAATCAAATAACTTCGTCATCCGTTAAATTTCCAATCCGATGATTAAAACAACAGCGACGGCAACCAAAGCACCAACCCTGGAAATGCAATAATAATAAAAAGCCTGACAAAATCTGCCGCCAGAAACGGAATAATACCTTGGAAAACCTGTTTTGCACTAACGTCCTTTAATTGTTTGGCTATAACAAAAATATTCATGCCGATGGGGGGCGTTACGGCGCCGATTTCCACCACCATCATGGTCAATATGCCATACCAGACCGGATCATAGCCAAGCGCCATCATGGCTGGAAAGAGTATCGGTGTGGTGACGAATATAATCGCCATAACTTCTAGAAAGCAGCCCAAAATAATCAGCATCAAGGTGATGCCAGCCAGCGTGACCAACGGTGGCAGGTTAATGTGATCAAGGAAAGCCGACAGAGCCTGAGGGAACATCGCCCCGGTGATGAAAAAATTAAACAGGGAGACACCGATAACGATGAAAAGTATGGAAGACGAAAGAACCACGGTTTCCGATATTGACTGGACCAATAGTCTCAGCGTCAAACTGCGTGAGATAAAGCCTAAGAAAATTGCGCCAAAGGCCCCGACAGCGGCGCCTTCGGTCGGGGAAAAAATCCCCGCGAAAATACCGCCTAATACAGCCACGAAGAGCACCACAACCGCCCAAATGCCTTTTAGGCTTTGAAATCTTTCCAACCAGTTTATCCTTTCGCCGCCGGCCCCGGCTTTGGGATTAAAATGGGTCCAGATACTGATGGTCACGGCATAGAGAATGACGCCCAAAATGCCAGGAACGATACCGGCTGCGAACAGCTTGCCAATGGAGACCTCCGTTAAGTAGGCGTAGATGATCATAGGCAGGGACGGAGGAATCAGAATAGCTAAGGTTGCACCGGTGGCGACCGATCCTGCCGCCAACTGGGGAGAATATCCGTATCGCAACATGGATGGTACAGCCACATTGCTCATGGTGGCGACGGTGGCCAAACTTGAGCCGCAAACAGCGCCGAAACCACCACAGGCAATTATACTCGATATGGCCAAGCCACCTTTGCGGTGTCCGACAAAGGCGAATGCCGCGTTGTAGAGGGCGCTGGCGAAACCAGCGCGGGCCGCCACGATACCCATCAAAATAAACAGCGGTAGAACCGACAAAGTGTAGTTACTCATGGCGGCGATAGGGGCGTCAGCGAGCGCGAACACCATGGTGTCCCAGCCGAGCAAATACCAAGTACCGAAAATACCGACCGAGCCCAAAGCGAGCCCGATCGGCATTCGAATCATGGTCAGCCCAAGGAGGATCAGAACTCCGATCAAGCCGACTATTTCGGGGGCCATTATTGTGCCAACAAGTTTGCCGCTAAGAGGCGTCTATTTTGCCTCTTCTTCTTTGACCGCTTTCTTAATCGCGGCATGTACTTTGCGGGCTGGCAGACCCTTGGCTTCAAGTCCGGCCAGATATTTTTCGGTAATGGGTGCCAGTTTAGCTTTAATCTGACTGACCAGTTTGTCGTCGGCAATCGTCACAGTACGCCCTTTCTGACTGGCGATCGCCTTGCCTTTTTTAGTTATTGGCCTCCAGCAACTTGATATGTGGTCAACGAGCGGAACCCCAGCTGAGTTATCAATGATGCGCTTCAGATCTGCCGGCAAGCCGTCGTAAGCCTTATTGCTCATGCCGTGGAACAAAGTCGAGGCATTGAGGTTAAGCCCCAACGAATATTTGGTAACCTCACCCAGTTTCCAGGAAACTAAGCCGGACCAAGGGAACAGGGCGCCGTCAACGACGCCTTTGGCCAGATTTTCATAGAGTCCCGGCGCTGGGATTTGTGCTGGTACTGCACCGAGGGCTTTAAGTATCTGGCCATGAATTCTGCCGGCCGCGCGTATGCGCAATCCTTTGAAATCACCTATGGAAGCAATTTTCTTGCGCGACTGAACTTGATATAGAGGCGGCAGAGCAATTGCCAATAAATGAATGTCAGAGAATTCTTTCCGCAAATGTTTCTGGTAGACGCGGGTCATCGCCCTGGCACCAGCGCCACTTTCATTCATCATAAACGGCAGTGTGCCGATATTGGTCATTGGGAAGCGTCCCGGCAAATAAGTTAGAACGCCAAACGACATATCAATGATGCCGCGCACTAGCTGATCGTATTGTTTCAGCGGATGAGCAAAGGCCGTTCCAGCAAAAAAAGTTTGAAAATTCAGTTTGCCGCCTGACTTTTTTGTCAGTTGTTTCAAGAACTGAATGTGCCCGCATTGAATAAATTGTAGTTTCTCAGGCCCCATCGTAGCAAATTTCAGTGTCGTTGCTTCGGCATTGGCAACGGTCAATCCTAATACCAAAGCTATCGCTGCAATCTGTGATTTAAATCCAATTATCATTTTTAATCTCCCTGGATAATATTAATATCACACCAATTTAATTGGCAGGTCTACCAATATAACTGTAATCATTTTAGCAATGCAATAAAATAATACCAGCAGAGATGACTGGCTAAGGCACCCACGCCATAGTCTCGGGCGTTGTTGCGGTAACTCAATAATAAATTGAGCGGTCCACATATCCTAGCAAAATCAAGTATTTATGTGATAAATAACGTGAAGTGTTGCTAATATTAAGGAGGAAACGTTGAACTATAAAATTATGATATAATCGCTAAGATGGAAAAATAACTGCAGAAAAATTACGGGAATAAATCAGTCGTGCCAAAATTTTTGCTTGTTGTGTTATTGTTAAATATGCCAATTTTAACGCCGTGATTAATTCTCAATGGGTAGAAAGTAATTTGAAACGGATAGGATTCGATTTAATTCGATGACCATTTCGTGGCCATATTATGGCCTGCCAGATTAGTTAGCCGATGACAGTAGCGAAAAAAAAAGCCAACAAGCAGAATGCGGATACGGCCCCTAAAAGGCGTGCCCGACCCGGTCGACCTTCAAAGTCGGATCAACTAAAATATGCCGACACCTCGCGGGAAAGATTGCTGGCTGTAGCCATCGATGTTTTCAGTGAATATGGCTATCAGGCGGTTTCGACTAGTCAAATTGCCAAGCAGGCAGGCATGGCGCAATCGATGGTGCATTATCATTTCCGCACTAAAGAACGCTTGTGGAAAACTGCGATAGATCACCTGATGCATGAACTTGGCCGGAAATTTCCGATCGTCAGAGATGAGTTGAAGGACCTTGATCCGGTGAGCCGGCTTAAGGTAATGACCCGTCGTTTCATCAAAATCAGCGCGACGGATGTCAGTCTGGTCAGGATTGTTCTCCATGAAGGAACGGTTCCAAGTAGCCGATTGCGCTGGTTTGTTCGGGCTTATCTGGCGCCGGGATATGACAATTTCGATACTGCGGTTAAGGCGGGTATTCAGGCCGGACTAATCAAAGACATGCCGGTATATGCCATATCTCAATCAATAATTTCAATTGCGACCTATGTGTTTTGTGTCGCGCCCTTGGTTAAGGAAGTACACAGCGTTGATGTGACAACCCCGGAAACGATTGATGAACTGGCTGATACGATATTGGAAATAATTTTTACCGGTATTCTGAAATAACCAAATTTGTCGAGCGTAATTCTAGTGATTTCTCAATTTAATTGATTGATTTTCAAATTACTAGATTTTGCAGATTGACGAATATTTGGAGCAATCCACAATTTCATTATAAAGCGATTCAGGTTTATCTTATTAGCCTAATTTGGCGGTTAAGTGCTACTCCTAAAACGAATTCTGATCGTTGGCAATGGCTTACTTTTCAATATTATTGTTTACCCTACCAATAAAATAATATACAAATTATGTCGAGTTTAAACACCAATCAAAATGTCTAGATAGAACAGGGAAAACGATGTTTGCTCAAGGACTAGCTCGAACAACCCAAGCTTACGGCGATCGCATTGCAACGATCGATGGCGACAAAGTCCAAAACTGGAAGGAATTTGGCGATCGGATTTCACGAATTGCAGGCGGTTTAAGGTCAATCGGCTGCCAATCGGGCGACCGCATCGCCATACTGGCTGCCACCACACCAGAGCATCTCGCCACCATGTATGCAGTGGTATGGGCAGGCTGTGTATTGGTGCCCCTAAATACCCGATTGTCGCCCGATGAGCTTGATCACATTGTCTCCCAATCCGAATCCAAAGCTCTGGCCAGCGACATCAGAAATCTGGCCGGTGCCGAAAGTGTCATGAGTACGACAAAGAATGCTTTGAAAACAATTGCCATGGATGAGAGCGCTGCCGGAGAGGTGAGCCTTGATGAATTGGCCAAATCGGCCAGCATTGACGTCTGGACCGCCGAAATGTCGGATCTGTTCGCCCTCTATTATACCGGTGGCACAACTGGCTTGCCGAAAGGTGTGATGGTCAGCGACGGTGCGGCAGGTGTTCAGGCGCTGAATATGATTTTTGATACCGGCGTGACAGAGAAAACCAATTATCTCCATGCCCCGCCGCTATTCCATTTGGCTGGCGCCACTGTCGCGAACGCCTGTGCTTTCGCTGGTGCGGCGCAGACTTTTTTGCCCGAAATTACGCCGGACGCCTATACCAAGACGGTAGTGGAGAAGAAGGTTACTTTCATCAGCATGGTGCCAACCATGTTGGTTGATATGCTCGAAGCGCCAAATGCCGACCAGGCTTTCCAGTCGGTTGAGACTTTCGCTTATGGCACAGCGCCAATTCCCGAGGCTCTGCTGCGCAAGGTGCTGGATCGTTGTCCTGACGTGAAACTGGTGCAAATCTACGGCCAATCTGAAGTTACCGGTCCAGCCACTGTGTTGCGTCCTGAACATCATACTTTATCTGGTCCCTTTACCGACAAGCTTGCTTCTGCCGGTATTCCCATCATGTGCCACGAAGTCCGGATTGCTGATGAAGATGGCAAGACGGTTGCCAATGGCACAACCGGAGAGGTGCTGATCCGAGGGCCCGGCGTCATGATGGGCTATTGGCAGCAGCCGGAACTGACCGCAAAAACATTGAAAGACG
Organism: Rhodospirillaceae bacterium; assembly: GCA_002725625.1. Lineage (GTDB taxonomy): Bacteria > Pseudomonadota > Alphaproteobacteria > Rhodospirillales > UBA2165. The sequence goes on from PBQI01000013.1 coordinate 7,704, forward strand.
GCTGGCTCCATACTGGCGACGCCGGAATAATGGATGGTGACGGCTTTATCCAAATTGTTGATCGACTAAAAGACATGATCATTACCGGGGGTGAGAACGTATTTTGTGGTGAAGTCGAAAGCGTTATTGCTGAACATCCTGACGTGTCGATCTGCACGGTGATTGGCTTGCCTGATGATAAATGGGGCGAACGGGTCCATGCGGTAGTGGTCCTGGAAAAAGGCGCTGAGATGGATTTTGAAACTCTGCGTGACCACTGCAGGAAAAGCATCGCCGGTTATAAATGTCCAAAATCAGCAGACTTTACGACTGATCCATTGCCGTTGAGTGGGGTCGGCAAAATCCGCAAAGACCTGTTGCGGAAAAAATATTCCAACTGATTGGTGAGCAATATGTACAACGATGTATTAAAGCGTGATCTTTTCACCTCGGACCATAACATGTTCCGAGATCAGGTTCGTCGTTTTATCGAAACGGAAATCGAGCCCTATCACGAAGCATGGGATGAAAACGGTGTCGTCTCGCGTGAGGTGTGGGACAAAGCCGGACAATCGGGTCTGCTTTGTCCAACCGTGCCGGAAGAATATGGCGGTCCGGGTGCAGATTACCTTTATAGTGCTGTCGTAGTTGAGGAATTAGGTCGCGCCGGAGCGTCTGGACCTGGATTCGCGGTGCATTCGGAAATGGCCGCGCCCTATATCATGAATTTTGGCAGTGAAGAACAAAAACAGGAGTGGCTACCCAAACTCGTCTCCGCTGAGGCGATCACCGGTATTGCTATGACTGAGCCGGGCGCCGGCAGTGATCTGCGCAAGATGTCCACCAGCGCCAAAAAGACCAACCGGGGCTACGTTATTAACGGACAAAAGGTATTTATTTCAAACGGGCAATTGGGTGAAGTCTTTGTCGTTGCTGCTAAGACGAAAAAGGGAAACTCTACCGATAGCATGTCGCTATTTATTATCGAGGCGGACCGAGAAGGCTTTGCCAAAGGTAAAAACCTCAAAAAAATGGGCGTTCCGGCCCAAGATACATCGGAACTGTTTTTCGATGACGTCGAAATTCCCCACGAAAATATGCTCGGTGAAGAAGAAGGGCAGGGGTTCTACCAACTTATGCAAGGCCTAGCCCGCGAGCGGCTTACCATTGCCGTTGCTTGTCTCGCCAAAGCCGAAGGTGTTTTTCAAAATACCATCGAATATGCCAGTGAGCGGGAAATGTTTAACAAGAAGCTGGTGGATTTTCAAAATACTCAGTTCAAGATGGCCGAAGTACGCACCGATTTGATCGTCGGTCGGAGCCTCGTTGATCGGCTGCTGGCGGATTATTTAAACGGTGAATTGAACGCGGATGCGGCGGCAGCGGCGAAACTTTGGGTCACGGAAATGCAGGGCCGCACGGTCGATACCTGTCTGCAGATGTTCGGCGGTTGGGGTTATATGTGGGAATACCCGGTGGCTCGAGCTTATGCCGAAGCGCGGATTGAACGCATTGCCGGTGGTAGTTCGGAGATTATGAAGTCGATCATCTGCAAATCAATGTTTAAGGAAATGGGTATCAAAGCCGATTTCAGTTAATGAAAATTTCTGCGCCACCAGCGCGTAAAGTTAGGAGAAGAATTAATGTTTCATCTCGATGATTTGGGCGGTGGCGTCAAAGCGATCGTGTTTGATCGCCCCGATTCCCCTCACAATTTTATGAATGAGGACATCGTTGCCCAACTCCATGAGTTGGTACGCCAGACCAGTAGCGATGATCAAGTTAAGGGCGTCATACTGGCCTCGAACAAAGCGTCTTTTGTTGTTGGCGGCGATTTGAAAGAATTGCAGGCGCTTAAAACTCCGGAAGATGCTGCGGCCATTATTGCCGGGGTGCAGGCCTGTATGCGGGATATGGAATTAGCGCCAAAGCCTTTTGTTGCCGCTATTAATGGTCTGGCGCTTGGTGGTGGATTGGAATTGGCGCTCGCCTGCAGCTATCGTATCGCCGCTGATGACCCACGGCTAATGGTTGGCTTACCAGAAGTCTCACTGGGCTTGATCCCCGGTGCCGGCGGTACGCAGCGCTTGCCGCGGTTAATTGGCCTCGCCGCGGCCTTGCCGATTATGATTGAGGATAAGCAGGTTTCGGGTGAGCAGGCTGAGAAAATTGGTCTGGTTGATGAACGTGTGGCGGCTGACCAGCTACGCGAAACTGCCAAGCAACGTATCCTTGATGGTACGGCGTCAAGTTCTCAGCCCTGGGATCAGGACGGCTTTAAGCGGCCGGACCCACAAATCAATTCTGTGGAAGGTAAGCAGGTAATCGACAGCATGCTCGCAAAGATAGGGCGCAAAAAACCAGGTCTCGAACCGGCGCCTAAAGCCATCATGACCGCCGTTCAACTAGGCTTCAAAAAAGATATTGATGAAGGTTTGCAGATTGAGCGCCTACAATTTGCCAGCGTTGCATCCGGCGTGGTTGTGAAAAATAAAATCAGGACGTTGTTTCAGGGTATTCCAGCCGCCAGTTCAATGAAGGACCGGCCGAAAAATGTTGCCTCTTACGAGATTTCGAGCGTTGCCGTAATCGGCGTCGGTTTGATGGGGTCAGGAATAGCCTATTGTTCCGCCTTGGCCGGCTATCAAGTCTATCTATTAGAAGCCTCACAAGACGCCTTGGACAAAGGCATCAAGACGATTACCAAGCGCGTTCAAGGTGCCGTTGAGCGCAATCGGATGACCCAGAAAAAAGCCGATGCGCTGCTGGCTAATCTGACGCCATCGACGGATTACGCTGATATTGCTGACGTTGATATCGTAGTCGAAGCGGTCGCCGAAATTCGCTCAGTGAAAGATCAGGTTATCAAAACGACCGCCGAGGTAATTAGACCCGGCGTTCCTATCGCCAGTAATACCTCGACCATGCCGATAACCGGTTTGGCCGATAGTGCTCAAAATCCTGAATCTTTTATCGGCATGCATTTTTTCTCACCCGTTGACCGTATGAAATTGGTCGAAGTGATCAAAGGCGAAAAAACCGATGAAACGACTTTGGCGCGGGCGCTCGATTTTGCTGCAGGCATTAGAAAAACGCCTATTGTCGTCAATGATGGGCTGGGCTTCTTTACCAGCCGGGTTGTTAATTCCTATTCCGGCGAAGCTTTTACGTTACTTGCTGAAGGTATCTCGCCATTCTTGATCGATGATGTTGCGCTTAAAGCCGGTATGCCGGTGGGGCCGATGACCATGGCTGATGCCACCACCATCACCCTGCTTAAAGATATTGTTGCTTCAATGTCCGGCTCTGGTGATCGTATTGGCATGGCCGGTATGAGAATGACGGAAGCTCTGGCCAGGCTGGTTGATGATTACGGGCGGAGTGGTAAGGCAGAAGGCAAGGGTATTTTTGACTATGATGAAACGGGTCAAAAAGAATGGCCGGGTCTGGCAGAATGTTTCCCGCCGATGGATCCGCCGCTGAGCCGTGAGGTGATCGAAAAACGCCTGCTGCATCCGCAAGCGCTGGAGGCTGTTCGCGCTTTGGAGGAAGGCATCGTTAGCAACGCTATTGATGCTGATGTAGGCTCGGTGATTGGCTGGGCTTTCCCGGCGGCCCATGGCGGTGTGATAGGCTATATTAATACAATTGGGNCGAAACAGTTTGCCGCAGAATGTGATAAATTGGCTGAACAATTTGGTGGCCGGTTTTCGGTTCCGGATATGCTCCGGAGTATGGCCGAGAATGACGAAGCCTTTTATGATGATTAACTAGTACGTCCTGACTTCGGAGAAAAATGTGGGGCCGCTTGGGGGATATCGTATTATTGAGATTGCTGGACTGGGACCTGCGCCTTTTACCGGCATGATGCTCAGCGATATGGGGGCCGAGGTTCTGCGTATCGACCGGGCTGGCCCACCCAGCCAGGGACCTGCTCAGGACCCGCGCTTCGATGTGTTGGCCCGAGGGCGTCGTTCGGTGGCGGTCAATCTAAAACACCCCGAAGGTATAGAGACGATTTTGAAACTGCTCGAGCAGGCCGATGGCTTAATTGAGGGTTTTCGACCGGGCGTTATGGAGCGCTTGGGGCTGGGACCGGAGCCCTGTTTAGCGCGCAATCCAAAACTGGTCTATGGCCGCATGACCGGCTGGGGTCAGGAAGGACCACTGGCCGAGGCTGCTGGACATGACATTAATTACATCGCCCTCACCGGTGCTCTGCACAGCATCGGCCGGGCCGAAGGCAAACCGGTACCGCCGTTGAACCTGGTTGGCGACTTTGGCGGCGGCGGGATATTTTTAGCTTTTGGCATGGTTTGCGGCATCTTGGAAGCGATCAAATCAGGACAAGGTCAAGTGGTTGATGCGGCGATGGTGGATGGTGCTTCCACCTTGATGGGCTTGATCCATGGGCTGATGTCAGAAGGCAATTGGGTCGATCAGCGCTCCAGCAATATGCTGGATACGGGCACCCATTACTATGACACTTACGAATGCGCTGATGGTAAGTTCGTCGCGGTTGGCGCCATTGAGCCAAAGTTTTACCAAAACCTGCTGGTAGCCCTCGATTTGTCTGATGATCCTGAAATGGCACGTCAGAACGATCCGGCCGCCTGGCCCGATCTTAAAAAGAAATTCACCACCGCCTTTTTAACCCGCAGCCGAGACGAATGGTGCGATATTTTGGAAGGCAGTGATGCCTGCTTTGCACCGGTATTATCTCTGGCTGAGGTACCGGATCATCATCATATGAAAGACCGGGGTGTCATGATTAAGGATGGCCCGCTAACGCAACCTGCTCCAGCACCGCGTTTCAGCCGCACAATTGCAGAAATACAAGGGCCTCCAGTTGAAGCCGGCCACCATACCAGCGACACCCTCATCGATTGGGGTTTTGAACCGGAAGTGGTGGAACGCCTGCTGGATGACAAAGTTGTTATGCAAAGTCAGAAGACTTGATGATCCATTTGATAGAAGAAAATAACTAAAGGAAAGGATATCACGGAAGACAGAGTATTTGCTGCGGCAATGAATGCTTCGAATAGGTGATATAATTCAGATGAATTCTAAGAGACCTAATATTCTCCTTATTGTTACTGATCAGGAACAATCTTGGTCGACTTTACCATCCAGTTTGGAATTGCCAGCTCATCAAAAATTGCGCGAGAGCGGTACTTCGTTTAATAAATTTCATGTCAATTGTTCGCCTTGTGGGCCGTCACGATCTAATCTTTATACTGGCCACCACACCCAGCGAACCCATGTTCACGTCAACCCGGACAATCCGCCCAATCCAGTTTTACCGACGGATTTACCAACCATTGGTCATATGTTGCGAGATGCCGGATATTACACGGCTTATAAAGGGAAATGGCATCTTTCTTTGCTTAATGAAGGTCATAATTTTTCACCAACCCATGGTGCCGATTATCCGGATGTAACTGATATATTAGAACCTTACGGTTTCTCCGATTACAATTTTTATGGTGAAACCGTTGGCTATGCTTGGGATGGGTATCGCCATGACAGATCAATTGCCGGTGATGCCTCAAAAATTCTCCATGAATTCGCTGAAACGGATAAAACCGACTCTAAGCCGTGGTTTCTGGCGGTGAATTTTATCAACCCGCATGACATTATGTTTTTCGACGCAACGGGAAAGCAAAATGAAACCCGTGTGCGGAAAAACTTTGTTTCGCCTCTGATGGGAGAACCTGGAGATGCATTATATCGGGAAGATCTTGGCTATGATTTACCGGAAAGTTTTTTTCAAGATGACCTTAAATCTAAGCCCGAGATTCAAACCTTCATAAGAGCAAGGCAATCAGCTTTTTACGGTGATTTGCCGCTCGAAGATATTGATAACTGGCGGCGCTTTCGAAACTATTATTTTAATTGCCTGCGCGATGTCGATCAGCATATTGGAACCGTACTTGAGGCACTTGATCAATCTAACCAGGCCGACGATACGATCGTTATTTATACAAGTGATCACGGCGAACGGGCCGGCGCCCATGGTCTGCAACAAAAAGCTGGCACAGTTTACGAGGAAGAATCCTGTATTCCGTTCATTGTTAAGCACCCAGATATTACTGGCGGCATCAGTACTGACGCTATCGGAGGCATGATAGATATTGCGCCAACTATTCTAAGCATGGCCAGCATTGCTTCGGATGAATTGGATGAGCCTCTGCCGGGTGTTGATTTAAGTCCGGTAGTCGGGAGCCCAACCTCTAAGACCAAACGTGATGAGATGGGTAGTTTATTGAACTATACAGGCACGTTTCATTGGCAGCGAACCGATACTCAAAAAGGTACCTTTATCGCGCCGGAATTCGATTTAACCTATCGTCGTCTGTTTAGAGGTGTGATTTGGGATAAGTATAAATTTGCACGCTATTTTGCTCCGGCCGAGCACCACATTCCGGAAGACTGGGATACCTTGGTTAATCATAACGATTTAGAGGTTTATGATTTAGAGGATGATCCAAATGAGCTTGAAAATTTGGGAACCGACGCCGACAAACATAAAGATCTCCTATTGGACTTAAACGCTAGAACCAATGCGTTAATTACAGCTGAAATTGGTGATGATCGCGGCAATGATTATCCGGGACCAATTGAACAGTACAATACGATCTAAGCGAGAACTAATTTTTTTCAACCTTTTGAATTTGTCGCCGCCTTTATTGGTTTGTTTTATGGCTGGGGAGGTTCAATAGCTGACAGTACAATCACATCCGTCCACATCAATCTTTAAACATGCGACCACCGGTACCAGAAACTCTACTTCAAACTGGTACATAAAAGGGGGGCTTTACACTGACGCTCTGGCACTGACGTTTGCCGATGATGTCTGGATGGACGTTGATATCGATGTGGCGGAGGCAAATGAACGACCATCAAATTTGGTGACCGACCATGAAGAGGTCGAGTTCACATGATGCAGCCGCAACCGAGACCGCCGCTGATGCCAAGCACCGGCGGTTACCTTTAGCGCCTGAATATAGTGGAGTGATCAGTGATCACAGTGATCCGACCTCGGACTGATATTCCTCGAGCATTTTCAACCAATGTAATCGCGGCGAGCCGAACATCTGATAGCGTACTGTCATTGGGTAACGGGGAACACCAAGTCGATCCAGCATGGAATGTTTCAATTGTCTTGCATCCAGTCGATTGCCCAGGCGATGTTCGTATTCAAGGGCTTCCATAACACAATCGATCGGCATTCCGAATTCTTTTGCTATTCTATCGTAGCCGGTAGATACGCTGAATATGATTGGTGCCGGTGGGTTTCCACCAGGATATGCTGTTTCTTTCTTTTACAATTGGGCTTTCACGATAGTACAGAACGTCTTCATTTCGGCATATATAATTTTCCCAGCATTCCTCTGCACTGTAACACCTGAATGGCGGACAGCATTTTGTGGCCATCCGGTTCATCCATATGTTCTCAGCTAAGGCATATGGCGTATCGGCGTAATAAGTGACAGCACCGGGGCTTAGCCACAATTCCAGGGTGATAAGTTCATCGCCGAAGCGGTCATCTTGACCGCGAGAGGACACGGGTACTTCGGCACTGTAATGGCGGATAGCACCACCGTTATCGAGTTCACATTCAGACAATAGGGATCGGACATAAGCCATCATTTGCTCCTTGGAACATTAAGGTTTCAACAAATGATGGGTATGGTGGGGGTCAGTGCGTCATGGCGGAGGATATACGATGGCGTTGATTTTAAGTCAACGATGTTGAGGGATCAGAAATCTATGTTCCTGATCCCCACAAATCGCCAGTGACTGAACCTAATGGCCGTTGATCTCAAAAGCATTGTCAGTCATTGTTATATCAAATTAAAGTCTCTGCCAAAAACTCTGACGATGGACAGTGTCCCTCGTCAGCGCCTATGGCACTAGGTTGTAGTCCGCTGCGCCAATCGTTGAATAAATTGAATGTCGCTTCTTGACCCTTTTCGGAAATTTTTGAGATTATCCTATTAATGCCTATCAATGGATTGGACTAACTCAGTGTTGGCGATCCATTCCCCAGCGAAATTTAGAATATGTTCGCGGAAACTTTGTGCGCTTGGAGACAATGCGACTTCCGAGCGGGTAATGATATTAATTTCGCGGAAAATTTTGGGTTCTTCAATGGGAATTGTGACTAAGTTTTTCAGGTGCTCAATAAGCGGGAGCGACAGTCGTGGCAGCACGGTGATGCCGAAACCGCGCGAGATCAGCCCGCCGGCAGCAAATATATTCACCGAAACGCCATCATTGAATACGGCATGGCCGAGTGAGGCAAACTGGTTGCTTACGAGCCGCCGTAGATATTTTTCCCGCATCGCATGGATGAATTCATAGGTAATCAAATCGCTCCAGGTGACTTTTGCCAATTCACTCAAAGGGTGATCATCTCGGCAAACCACCACCAAACGGTCCCGAAAAATCGGTTCGGCTGTTATTTGGTCGTTGTAGCGGCCATCTTCGGTTTGGCTGTGACCCAAACCAACGTCGACATTGCCAAGGGCGACCAGATCTCCGACCGGCTCGTCAAATGCGTCATAGAGCACAAATTTAAGTCCTGGATATTGGGCCAGAAAAGTCTCCAGAGCTCGTGGAAGAAAATCCGCTGACACCGAAGGTACCGATGCGACATGAAATACACCTCGTTGACGGTCGAGTACTTCCCGCACGCCATCAATTGAATTTTCGAAGTCGCCAAGTAGCCGGTTGGCAACGCCGAGAAATTCTTCGCCAACGGACGTCAAGTTTACTTTCTTTCGATTGCGGTCGAAAAGCTGTGCGCCCAAAAGTTCTTCAAGGCGCTGAATCGTAACACTTAGGGCTGGCTGAGACACATTGAGCTCACTCGCCGCCTGGGTAAAGCTTTTCAGACGGGCGACCGTGAGAAAGCAGCGGAAATGACGGGTCGAAATATCCATAATTTTTTCCTATTACAGAATAAAATAAATGTATTTTATTTATAATTAAATATCTACCAAAATCCGCTTCACAGTATTACTTCGCTGACCCACAACAATGCGCCGGTCGGTAAATGTGTGAGTTGACAATGAGTGAAGTAGAGGTTTTTCCGACAGTTTCCTGGTCTGCCGGGCCTGGATGCCACGACGGTTGCGCTCAGATGGTTCATGTCCAGGACAAAATTGCCCAAGATATGTCCCGAGTCTTGCAATACTCCCTTAGGCCAAAAAGAATTTGATCATTAGCCGGGTCATATTCACTCGAAATAAAAGGATTGAAATTTAAGGAGATTAAAATGGTTTTAGAAATGGATATGAGCCAGTACACTGAGGAACAGCGACTAATCTGGCAAACAACTCACGACATGATGAACGATGTTGTGATCCCCTGGGTCAAACAGAATGTGGACCGGGAATGGGAAATGGATCCCAAGCGGCGGTTGCCAGTGGAAATGCTCGAAGCATTGGACGAAGTCGGGCTGCGCACCATCGGCATTCCCGAGGAATATGGTGGCACGATCCTGGAGCCGGGCACCGAGGCCCAGACATTTGCTTTGATCATGTATGAGTTGGGGCGGGCCGATCTTGGATTGGCGGATATGGTCGGTATCGGCTGGAAGCTCTGCACTTATTACCGCTGGTACATGGATGAAGAACTCCAGAAACATTGGTTCCCAAAAATTGTCGCTGATCCGACATTTCTGCTGGCCCAGGCAGTGACCGAGCCCCAAGGTACTTCGGACCGTTGGTTACCCTACAACGTGCCGGAATCGCAGTTGAAAACGACAGCGGTCAAGGACGGCGACGAATGGGTAATCAACGGCTACAAACAGTTCATCACCAACGGTCATGACGCCCAATTGTTCAACGTCTACGCCCAGACCAATTTCGATATTACTTTGTGGGAAGGTACCAGTTGTTTCTTGGTGCCGCTAAAAACTCCAGGCGTATCGGTAGCCCGCTGCAATGAAACCTTGGGTGGGCGGTTCATGAACAATGCCGAAATCCGCTTCGAAAATGTCCGGGTGCCGGACAATCACCTGCTGTTGCGGGAGGGCGCGCTTGGCAAAGCAGATGAGGTTTACTACCGGCCCGGTAAAGTCATGCTGGCAGCCAAAAACCTCGGCATCGGTATGGCCGCTTTCCACGATACGGTGGATTGGTGTCACGACCGCGTCCAGGGTGGCGTGCCGTTGATTGAACATCAGGCCGTCGCTGTACGCTTGGCGGATATGGCGACAAGGCTCGAAGCGGTGCGGTCATTTACCTTCCGGGTTGCCAAGGAAATTGACGAGGAAATTCCCGGTGATCATGAGCGCGCTATTATGCTCAAATCCTTCGCCGCCGATCAGGTCATTGAAGTCTGCCGCCAATCCATCGAATTGTTCGGCGGCTCCGGCACTATTTTGGAACTGCCAATCCAGAAATATTTGCGCGATGCATTTATGTTTCCTCACATGGACGGCGCTACGGATATCTGTTCCTTCCGCATCATCAAGGCTCTGTTCCCGGATACAGCAGGAACCTATGCAAAGGATCGTGATTGAAGTCACAGCATATAGATATTGCCGTCACCGGACTTCAAATGGTGAGGACCAGAAAATACATTTTCTGTTATCAACAGGAGAAATTAAGAAAATCCTCGTCTCAGTCAAACTGGTCGTCGATTACAACGTCAAGATCAGGGTCAAATCGGATCAAAACGGCATTGAAAAGGCCAATATAATAAAATTCCTAAATGGATTGCCATTAGGAAGGAGACTAAATGGGTAAATTTAGAATGGGGCAACCGGTTCAACGGTTCGAGGACCCACGCCTGCTAACCGGTCGAGGCAGGTTTGTCAGCGATACGGCGTTGGCTGATCAGGTATACGGCTACACCGTCCGCTCACCCTATGCTCATGCTCAAATTCTGTCTATTGACGTCTCAGCCGCCAAGGAAGCGCCGGGGGTGCTGGCTGTCTATATCCATGCCGATGTCGAGGCCGCCGGGCTAGGCCGTACCAAGCCCCATTGCCCACCCCGCTCCCGGCCTGATGGATCGTCAGAGTTTTTTACCCCTCATCCCGGTTTGGTCGGCGATACGGTACGATGCATCGGCGACCCGGTCGCATTTGTTGTCGCTGCAACTTTGAACCAAGCAAAGGATGCAGCTGAACTGGTCGAGGTGGACTATGACACGCTGCCGGTGGTGACTTCAACGGCAGCGGCCACAGATCCAAACAGCCCCCGTATATGGCAGGATTTTCCGAATAACATCTCCAACATCCACGATGTAGGAAACAAGGATGCAGTTGACGCTGCCTTCGCCGAGGCAGCCCATGTCGTCAAACAACATTTCGTCATCAACAGAATAATTACCAACTCCATGGAAACCAGGGGATGCGTCGGCACTTATGATCCGGTGGAACAACGTTACACTCTTTATGGCGACACCCAGAACCCTCACTCCTCGCGCCGACAGCTGGCCGAAGAAGTGTTCAAAATCAACCAGCATGATGTACGTTTGATAATCCGCGATATTGGTGGTGCTTTCGGACTCAAGGATACGCATTTTCCTGAAGTTCGCCTCTGCCTGATGGCGGCTGAAGAATTAAACCGGCCAGTCAAATGGGTATGTGAAAGAAGCGAGTCATTCCTGGCAGACGATCATGCTCGCGATCAAATAACCGATGCTGAATTGGCACTGGACGAAAACGGAAAATTCCTTGCCTTCCGGGTCAAATACACCTGCAACATGGGCGCTTACCTGTCTGGCAGCTCCAATATGGTGCCCGCGTTCGTTAATCTCGGCGCCTTTGCCGGCGTTTACACCACCCCGGTAATTCATGTCGAAGTGCCATGTGTCTTTAGCAACACCCAATCCACCGGCCCCTACCGGGGCGCCGGTCGGCCGGAAGCAATTTATACGTTGGAGCGTTTAATCGATATTGCAGCCTTGAAACTTGATATCGATCGGATTGAATTGCGCCGTCGAAATATCATCGCGGCTTCGGCCATGCCGTTCCAAACCGGACTTATTTACAAATACGATTCCGGCGAGTTTGAACAGAACATGGACCAGGCTTTGAAGCTGGTCGATTTCGATAATTTTGACGCGCGCCGCATCGAAGCATTGGAGAACGGAAAGCTGCTGGGGTTGGGCGTAATCAACATGATAGAAGAATCGGGCGGCAGTCTTCCTGAACACGCCGAAATACGTTTCGACGGAAGTGGTTCTGCAACGGTAATGGTTGGTACGAAAGCCCAAGGTCATGGACATGAAACCATGTACAAGATTCTGCTTTCCGACATGTTGGGAATGGATACAGATGATATCCGGGTGGTTGAGGGTGATACCGATAAAGTGAGTTTTGGCTCCGGCACTATTGGTTCACGTTCCGCCATGTCGGGCGGTGCGGCGCTTCGGGGAGCAGCGGACAAAATTATTACCAAGGGTGTTCGCATCGCCGCTCATCTTCTCGAAGCCGCCGAGGATGATATCGAGTTCACCGGCAGTGATTTCCGAGTCTCAGGTACGGACAAGGCTTTGAGCATGAAAGAGGTCGCCATTGCAGCGTTTCAAGCACCGCGCCTACCCCACGAAATTAAACCCGGTCTCTATGAGCAATCAACTTTCAGACCAACGGCGGTCAGTTTCCCCAATGGTTGCCATATTTGCGAGGTTGAAGTGGATGAAGACACCGGTCGGGTACGGATGCTCAACTACGTTGCCGTGGACGATGTCGGCACGGTCGTCAATCAATTGACCTTGGATGGACAAATACATGGCGGCATCGCCCAAGGCGCCGGCCAGGCCCTAATGGAAAACATCCACCATGATCCCGAGACCGGACAATTGTTAACAGGCTCGTTCCTGGATTATAGCATGCCGCGTGCCGATAGTTTTAGTGACTTTCAAATCGTCAGTAATCCTGTGCCGTCCAAAACCAACCCCTTGGGCATCAAGGGCGCCGGCGAAGCGGGTACCACCGGTGCGCTCCCGGCCGTTATGAACGCCGTCAATCACGCCCTGGCGCCTTTGGGAGTCTACCATTTGGAAATGCCGCTGACGGCTGAGAAAGTCTGGCGCTGCATCCAAGAATCAAGGTGCCATGAAACCTGACTTTTTTCGTCATTTCTGAACGGCGCCAGCATTCCCGATGAATCGCCAGTTGAAAACGTCGTCGTCATACCCGAATCCGTACATAAACATGCGAAATAGTACGAAAATTCATAAGGCGAACTAGAGAGTGTTAGTGGCAGTGTTTATGTCTGAGTCGTATTAAATTCGCCCCTGCAAGCGCGGGTCATCGGGCGCATATCTCGTTGCACGGAAAACCCAATTGATGGGGCCGAATTCAGCATTTATTCCAGTTATGTCGTTGATGAATTCCCATACCACATCGCCGTTCGGCGTGACTTCAAAAATACAACCTTTGCCGCCTTCACAGATCAGTGTGTTGCCGCTGACAAGACGTTGCACGCCACTGATATGGGGGCTGTAAAAACTGAGAATGGGGTCCGCCTTGTATTCCCAGACGACTTCCCTGGTTTCCGGATCAAATTCCTCAATTCTTGAATAGAATTTCCTGCTGCCATGAAAGCCGTTGCAAAACACCAGGACATTATCGTTGTCGAGCATATGGCAATCGTGCTGATGGCCCATATTAACATCGTGGTGTTCCCACTTAATTTCACCGGTCTGGCGGTCAACGATGATCAGCAGGTTCAAAACTCGGTAGCTGACCATAATGTCGCCGTTGGCGAGCGGCGCGCAGGTATTAGCGTGCGCCCATTCGTGGCGCCGACATAGGGGACAGATTTCGTATTTATCCATGTCCAGATTAGACGAGTGCCATTCCCACACGACATTGCCTTCCGGATCGACCTCGCGCAAAACATCTTCGAGAATGACGCTTTCCCCAGTAACATCTTCGGAGCCGGGAATACCCCCTTTGACTTTACTGGCCGTTTCGTCATCGAGAGGGCTCCACGCTATATAAACCGTGTTCCCGTTGGGCAATCGCCTAGCGTCGTGATGCTGGCCCGGATCCTGATACTCCCACACGACGTTGCCGTCCCAGTTATATTCCCTCATCAAGCCGCTTCTACCGGCTGACAAATTAGGTCCATCAACTGATTTTTCGGCAATAAACAAATTGCCGTTATCCAATAGACGGCAAACGTTGGTGCCGCCGCGCTCCAGTTCCCATTGATGGACGGTCTCACCGTCTAAGTTAACTAATTTGGCTATTTCACTATCGATGGGGGAGAAAAGGGTATAGCCGGGTGTTGCCCTATTTTTATCGTAAAAGGTGACACCGCTGGATTGTACTAACATACTTCCGCTTCCTTCAGCCCATAAAAGCGGGCAAAAATAGCGCAATTTGGGGAAACATAACCACCAGCCCCAACCGTACTAAATCAGCGCAGAAAAATGGTCCGATGCCGCGGAAAATTGTCCACAATGAGACATCGGGTAACATGGTTTTTAGAACGAACACATTCATGCCCACGGGCGGTGTAATCAGGCTGATTTCGGTCACCATGATGACGACTATGCCGAACCAGATCAGATCAAATCCGAGGGATTGAACGACCGGGAAAAAAATCGGCACGGTCAATAAAATCATGCCGATCCCCTCAAAAACCGCTCCAAGGGCAATATAGATTACCAAAATCGCAAAAATTACGCCCATAGGTGGAACATTCAATTCCTCAACGAAGCTAAGGATATCGTCAGGCATACCGGCGATATTAATAAAATTAGAAAAAATGATGGCGCCATAGGCTACTGTAAATACAAACACCGTCGTTTTACCGGCTTCTACCAGAGATTTATAAAACTCGTGTAGGGTCATTTTCTTTCGCGCAATGGCAAAGGCCAGCGCGCCGGCAGCACCAATGCCACCCGCTTCACTGGGCGTGAATATGCCGGCATAGATGCCGCCGAGAATAAAAATAAACAGAAGAACGATTCCCCAGACCTTACCAAGCGCTCGAAATCGGTCTCGCCACGACGTACGTTGGCCCGGTGGCCCCCAATCCTTTTTTACCAGGGTGACAATTCGGATCACGGCAATATATAGGACGATTGTTAGAAGACCCGGGGCAATTCCAGCGATAAAAAGTTTGCCGATATCTTCCTCGACCAAAATACCGTATATGATGAGGGCAATACTCGGCGGAATCAGAATTCCGATAGTCCCTCCAGCTGCAACGGAACCAGCGGCCAATCGATCATCATAGTTAAATCGGCGCATTGACGGCAAAGCCACTTTAGCCATGGTTGCTGCTGTTGCAGCGGAGCTTCCAGAGACGGCGGCAAATCCACCACAAGCTGCAACCGTCGTCATTGCCAGACCACCGCGAAAATGACCGAGCCATGCATAGGCGGCATCATACATGTCTTCTGCCAGTGCAGCTCGATAGACAAAGGCCCCCATTAAGATAAAAAGCGGCAGGGTCGAAAAGTGGTAGTTCATCGAAAAATCAAGCACCAGTTGACCAACCGTTGCGAAAGCCGGCTCAATACCGCGAACGATACCGAATCCGCCGAAACCGACTAAAACCATTGCCCAGCCGAGAGGAAATCCGGCAAAGCATATGATCAATAAAACACCAAAGCCAATAAGAGAAATAAGCACTAGATGGCATCCTTGTTGCCATCGGCAACTTGATCACTCGGCCAAAAAACATGAAGAACAAGCATTAATGTTATAATGAGAACAGTGAAAGCACTTAAGACGCTAATGAGAAAAGCAGGCGGTGCAAAGGACCATTCGAGAAAGCCAGATCGCTGGCCACCCTCTGCCAACTCAGTACCCTGCTGCCACATTAGATAGGTAACGCCGATATTGACGACAATACAGCCGACCAAGACGAAGAACCGCTGTATCCTGGCGCCCCGTTCCCTGAGTAAGCCGCTCATGACGGAAATAACGATATGCTCTTCCGCGCGGGTAATGACAGGAAGAGCGCCGAACATGGCAAGAGGCATCATAAACTGAATGAGTTCGAATCCGCCTGGAATAGGCGCGTTGAAAACATAGCGGCCCAATACGTCGATAAATGTAACAGCCATCATGCCAAACATGACAACCGCCACGCATGCCATCAGGCATTTGTCGAGGACATCCAAAAGATCAAGCGTAGGAGACGCGCGGTCTCCTACGCTCTTGACAGTGGGGGGGGCTTCATTCATTCAAAAGAACCCACCTCTTTATGCTAACCGGAAAAAACTACATCGCATTTTTACGATAAAAGGATAGCGCAGCCCTGCCGTCCACACCTTTTTTCGTTGCTGCTTTTACCCAGTCGTCAGCAAATGATGCAAATTTTGCCTTCATCTCTGCAACGAGTTTTGGGCTTGCCGGTAAATATTTGATGCCGGCGGCTTTGAATTTTGGCATGGCTTCGGCTAGACCATCGTCCCAAGCTTTGGCATGGCGAGAAATATTTAATCCAGCCTTACTGGTTATCGCCGCTTGGACATCTTTTGAAAGTCCGTCCCATTTCTTTTGATTCATCAAAATCGAAAAAGGCGTGTTATAGAGTTTTCCCGGAACTGTATAAATGTACTTGATATAGGGAATCATCTTCATTTTAGCGATATCAGAAGACGGCAGAATAGCGCCGTCGACGATCCCTTTGGAGACAACTTCAAACGTTTTGACACCTGGTGTCGGCACCAGTACAGCCCCGACCGCTTTCATTTCCTTCGAAGCCATGCCACGGCTCACCCGGATTTTCAAATTTTGGAGGTCAGAAACCTGGTGGATCTCCTTTTTAAGCATGTTCAAGTCGCCGCCGCCATGTACAAAAAGGCTTAAAAGTTTAACGCCTTTATATTCATTGGCACTTTCAAAAAACTTTTTATAGGTTTTCCAAAGTGCAATAGATGTTTTTTCAGCCGTTGAGGTCATAAACGGTAACGTTGCCACTTCGGGTAAAGTTAAGCGTTTTCCTTCGAAAAAATTCGCCAACATGGCGACATCTGCAATACCACTGGTGATCATGCTCCATTGGCGTGGGGGTGGTGCCAGCGATTTTGCTGGAAATCGAAATTTAATCTTGCCGCCACTGGCCTCTGAAGCTTCATTGGACCAACGCTTTGCCATCAACGTTATTGGATGGGTTGGTGGCGTAAAATTATTGTAGATGAGTTTTGTTTGGGCGTTCACCGGCGGTGTTACTGACAAAAAAAAGCCGATTGCAGCCGCACCAATTATTGCGGTGGAAAGTTTTTTCATCGGAGTCTCCCTTTGATTTTTTTGCGTTGAGATAAATCATACTTGATAAATGACCAAGTCATGATACTAAAGGGTAAGACATATTAAGAATGAATATTAAATATAAAATTCATGCAAAAAGGTAATATTAGAAATATCGACCTAAATTTGCTCAAAGTGTTGGATGAATTGCTTCGGCAAGGGAGTGTGACAGAAGCAGCGGTTGCCATCGGTTTGAGTCAGCCCGCGGTGAGCCGCGCCCTCGGGCGTCTGCGTATAATTTTCAATGATCCATTATTTGTTCGATCGGGCCGAAAGTTGGCACCTACACCATTTGCACTTCAAATTCAGGCGCCGCTTGGAAAAATTTTAGATGATACGACACGGCTGGTTAGTCCGCTGAAATTCGATCCTAAATCGGCACAAGATGTCATCAGAATCAACGCCCCCGATGCGACAACAATCGTTGTATTGCCGAAAGTTTTAGCTAAAATATCGACACTTGCTCCTGGGCTTCAATTTGTCGCAACAAATATTTCAAAAGGTCGTTTTAGTGCCTTGTCGAAAGGCGAAATAGATCTGGCATTGGATTTCTTCGATCAGGTTCCATCGGATTTTCATTGCCAGTCGCTTCTCATAGATCGAATAGTATCCATCGCCCGTAAAAACCACCCAACGGCGACTGGCGCGAACAGCGTTAATAATTATTTTAAATGGCCACAAATCAGACTCACTACAGCAAGTGCGGTTTTAATCGAAAACGTCCTCAGCAGAAAAAAAATATACCCTCGTTTCGCTCTGACCGTTTCCAATTTCATCGTTGCGGCTTCGATTGTGGCGGAAACCGATTGGGTCCTGATGATCCCTCAAAATCTCGGATATTACGCCCAAAAACTTTATCCGCTTGAAGTAATGGAAGTGCCGTTTGAAATTCCGAAATTTCCTTTGGATATGGTTTGGCATGAACGGCTGGAGAGGGATCAATGCCATGGCTGGCTTCGAGATCAAATCTCAACTATCTGCCAAGAGAATTTCAAATCCCTGCAATAGGCCTTGAGGAAGGAACACATAGTGACCACCTACGAAATAGATCGTTTTCCGGTTATTGTTCAATTTGAAGATCATTCATCATTTACAGAAACATACGGTTTCGTCGGCAGTCAGGGATACGTATTTCTGGAAGGCCAGTTAATCCTGCCGAGGGAGGTGAAGTCCGACACAGTTTTCGTGTTCATGCACCCGGCGAC
>PBQI01000014.1 GCA_002725625.1 Rhodospirillaceae bacterium
CTGCACCGGCGGCGTTGAAGTAGCGCAATGCCAAGTGCCGTAGTCCGAATGCCCGTTCAACATCGGCGATAATCCGCTCGCACATAAATTTGCTCCAGCCATAGGGGTTGTGCGGTGCTTGTGGATGGTTTTCCCTGAGCGACAGTGATTCGGAAACACCATAAACGGCGCAGGAAGAAGAATATACCAGATGGCCAATGCCACATTGCTGTATGATCCTCAGCAAAGACATCGTGCCGCCGACATTGTTGCCGTAATATTTGATCGGATTGGATACCGATTCACCAACGTTGATAAAGGACGCAAAATGTAGCACGACGTCCGGCTTATGTTGTCGGCAAACTTCCAACAGGCGGGATTCATCCTTCAGGCTGCCGACTTCCAGATCGCCCCACTTTACCGCCCATTCGTAACCCGTCGAAAGATCGTCATAGACAATGGGGTCGTATCCGTTTTCAGCTAGGAGTTTACAGGTGTGGCTACCGATATAGCCGGCGCCGCCGGTGACCAAAATTTTTTTCATTATGGCTCAACTGTTTACTTGTATTGACTCACTGTTGTAAGGCATTTTGAGGTTCATTGGTAGCGGCGGCCAGCTCTTAAATTATTATCGGCCTGTGCCGCTCAATCAATTGAGGGTTATTTTTTCCAGTTTTTGCAGGTCATTAGAGCCGAGCTCAGCAAACAGCGGGACGTTCTCCAGGGAACGATCGATCTCGTTGAGATTCTGCGTCTCAGTGGAATTTTCCGGCGACTTCTGTGTTGGTTTGTTCATTCTCCCTCCCCTAAGAGGACCGGCTTATGATATCGGAGCACAGTACTAATCTCAAATAAGAAAAATTACGAATTTTAAGCCGTCGTTCTCGGCTCATTGTTTAGCCGTACCGTGACACCTTGACCCGCATAAGATCGGCGCCGCTGCCCGATGAATCTGTCAGCTTCAAAGACAGATCGGTAACAGAATTCAAGCTGGGCAGGTTGAAATGTTTTGCCACCGGCGTTTTCCAATGATCAAACTGACCGATCATCAGAACGGTGTCGGGTCTGATGCCTTCCCGCAACTGCGCCCGGCCTTCTGTTTCACCTGCCACGGATTCAATCTTAACGCGGTCGCCTTCCTCTATTCCCATTGCAAACGCCCGAGACCGGTTGATAATTATGCCCTTGTGCCCAACCACATTGTCAGCCACCTCTTTTATAATGGGAATGCCGACATTGCCGCCCCACTGATACTGCATGGTATGAGAGGTCAACGCCCAAAAGGGGAAGTCGCCCGGGTCCCGGTCATATTCTTCAGCGTAATTCAGCCAAATATCCGAAAATGGATGATAGGTGGGTAGGAATTCGTATTCCTCCAACTGACTATCCCACCAATCGATCCCCGTTTCCTTAAGCCGGTTGGAAAGCTCCCGGCCATGGCGGGACAGCCGTTCCTGATAGGGTAGTTCGAAGCGCAATTTCTGGCGCTTGAGAAATGGCTGAAGGTACCACTGCAGTTGAGAAAAATCGCGCAACATAAAGCCGTTCTCTTTAAACCAGTCGAGGCCGTTCACTTCTTCACCGCCCGACAACTGGTGGCTGGCCGATTTGCAATGCGCGTCCCATATGTCATCGCGATCATGGACGATTTCGGGATCGAGCGAATAATCGTAGCCTTCACCTTTTAATTTGGAACCCGCCGCGCCTAAATTGATGGCTTTGTTGTAGCCTTCGAGCACACCCGCCTGCCGCGCCAGTTCAGTAGCAATGTCCGTCATATCCAGATTGTCGTGAACGGGGTCAACCGCTGGCTGGCGAATGGCCCAGCCCTCCTGTTTCCAAAAATTTTCAGTATAGGTAGTGCCGCCGATGCGGATCAGTTGCAGGCTTTCCAGATCGGTCGCCTCCGGCAGCAAAATATCCGCCATATGATTGGTCTCATCATCGGTATAGGCGAAAGCGACTGTGAAAGGAAATTCGGCGATACGATCCGCAACGTCTTTGGCTTTCCAGGACGAAATGGCCGGATTGGTACGATAACAAATCCACATCTCCGGCAGGCTTTGACGGGGCCAGTTTTTGGGAGATTCCTTTTGGAACAGCCAAGGCAGATGCGCCGGGCCCAGGGCCGGTGACCAGGGCGAATCCGATACAAGAGGCACCAAAGTGGAAAAGGCGTTGCGGATTTCCGGCGACCGTTGCCAACCATTGGCCGATGTCTCGTTGAACTTATAGTTCATAAACCCGTCTGGTCCGGGGAGTGCGGAACCGGTCCGGCTGTCCGCCGGCCGAACCAATTGCACCCGGCAACCCATAATGCCGCCGGGCGTTTCCAGAGCGCCCACCAACACCGCCAGCATGGTCCGGGCCCAACAGGCGTGATAGCCGCCCCACCCGTTGTTGACCGTTTTACCCAAGGTCACGGCGACCGGGCGGAACGGCATGATTTCACCTTCAATGTCGATGGTCTCGCCAATGCAAGCGTTTTCCAAATACTCATCGGCAATACGTCGGATGGTTTCGGCGGGCACCTCGCACTCTCCAGCGGCCCAATCCGGCGAATAAGGCACCATATGATCCATAAGCACCTGAAAAGACGGGCTGACTGAAACGGATTCATGCTGCCATCGTTGACTATCGGGTCCAATTTCCAGTCCCGCGACGTCGAAATTTCCCGTCAATGCGGGGTCGGTATTTTCCGTATCGTAGGGCTTGGCCGTATTGTCTTTAAGGTCCCATATCAAAGGTTTCTCGGAAGTGGGATCGCGCAAATAGTAACCTTCGGGACCGACCAAATAGGGGGAATTCGACATGTCTTTTAGAAAAGGAACGTCGCAAACGTCCTGCCAATCGCGCTCAATAATTATCCGGTGAATCAGGCCAAACAAAAAAGCGGCATCGGTCTTAGGCTTGATGGGCACCCACTCGGCCGAAACAGCGCCGGTGACGGAGAGGTGAGGTTCAACCTGTACGCGTTTTTGCCCACGCACTCGGGCGTCGGCATGCCGTTTGACCCCAGCGACGCCGCCCGCTGCCTCGACATTGTTACCACAGTTGATGACATAGCGGACATAGGGCGTGTCCGGCGCGACGATAAAAGCCCGGTGCCAAAGCTCACCATAAAGATGCTCGGAATGGTAGCATTTCACCCCTTGTCCTGATCCAAAGCCCAAATCTGCCGGACCCCACGCAGCCAGAAAAGCTGGTAAGGTTCCCATATAGCGGATGGGTGTGCCACCGCCGCCGAAGCTTGCCGCCAAACGCGGGACGCCGGTCTCATCGCGCACACCCTTGGCGCGGATCGCACGCAATTTTTCGCCAACTATATCTAATGCTTCTTCCCAGGAAATGGGTGCAAAGCCCGGGTCTTCCCCGCGGCCTTTCTTGGGATTGGTGCGCTTCATGGGTTGCTTGATGCGGTTGGGGTTATAGGTTTTCTGGATCAAACCATACGCTTTGACGCAGACCCGACCATCGCCCGGATGAATACCTGCCAGTTCGTAATTGGATTCGATACGCGTGGCAACGCCCTCCTCCACTTCCACTGTCAGCATGTCGGGTCCTGATGTGCATTGATGGCAGTAAACGGGAACTCGTTTGCTATCTTTGGCGCTAGAAGTCATTGGCTATAAATGTTCCGTAGTTTGTTTTTCAGAATCTTACCCATGGCATTTTTTGGCATGGCATCAACAAATTCAATTAGCCGCGGAATTTTATAACCGCCTATGACTTCGCGGCAATGGGCAATAATGTCTTCCGGCGTCGGGTCGGTGTCAGGGCGCCGCACAACAACGGCCATCAATTTTTCGCCCATTTTTTTATCCGTTACACCAATAACGGCGCATTCCATGATATCAGGATGTTTGTAAAGAACATTTTCGACTTCAGTGGAATATACGTTTTCTCCGCCGGTGATAATCATGTCCTTGGTCCGGTCCAGCAGATAGACATAACCGTTTTCGTCGAACCGGGCGACATCGCCGGTATGGAACCAGCCGTCAACGAGTACTTCCGCCGTTTGTTCCGGCAGATTCAAATACCCTTTCATGATATTGGGACCGCGCGCCCATAAATCACCGCTTTCACCGCTCGCCACTTCATTGCCGTCGGATCCGATGATTTTAAGGTCGACAAATACATTGGGTTTGCCCACCGAGGCTCGGTGCGGCAAGTCCTTTTTAATCGCTTCCCTGAATTCATCAGGTTCAAAAATTGTCAGGTCCGGCGCCACTTCCGTCAAACCATAGGTATTGGACAACCCAACATCAGGAAACCCTTCTGCCAGCCCTTTGGACAGTTCTGGAGCGAGCGGCGCAGATCCGATAGCCAGGCGACGCAGGCTCGATCGGTCAAATGCAGAGAATCCGGGATCATTCAACATCATGATAACCATGGTAGGGACCAGAATCATCACGGTCACATCGCAAATTTCAATGGCGTCAAACAGTGCCGGTGGCGAAAACATAGGTAAATAAGCCTGGCCGGCACCGATCAAGAACCAGCCAGTAGCTAATAGATCGGCCGAGTGAAACATTGGAGCTACGTGCAGATAAACATCATCGGGCTTGCCCTGCAATCCCATGGTGTAAGCCACGGAGCAGGTCATTATATTGGTATGGCTGAGCCTCACGCCTTTGCTGCGGCCGGTAGTGCCGCCGGTATAGAGAATAATAGCGTCATCATCGGGATTAATTTCTGCCGCTTTAGGAACTTTCGCGACGGCGAGCAGATCACGATAACGACGGATATCTGTATCTTCCTCCAAGTCATTGGTGCAGATTAGCTTGGCGCGCCAGGCTTTCAATTCGGGGGCATCGAACAATGGCAGGAAATCAGCTTCTACAAATACTGTCTCAGCGCCGGAATCCTCAAGTATATGGACGATTTCGGGAGGCGCCAGGCGCCAGTTAATGGGTACAGGGATAGCACCAATCCTGAATCCAGCCCATTTGAGTTCGTCATAGCAGGGGGAATTCTTCAAACAAATGCCGAATCCTTTTCCCTTCGCTATACCCTGCGACTTTAAAACGCCGGATGCTTTTTCCACGTTCTCGCCGAACTCACGCCACGTCATCATAGTCGCGGTGCCGTCCTTATTTTCGACAATCGCCGTACGTTCCAGATTGTGGCGGATAGTCCGCTCCAAAGCCTGCCAGAGATTCAACATACATGCGCCCCCTAAATTCGAGCAAAAATATTGCCTGCATCATCAGCAACAAAATGTCAGTGTGTTGCGATTTTTTTATAAAGCCCGGTCAATTCCCCTATTGAAGACATTCCTCAACCGACAATACAAGTTCTTCATTTTAAAATGGCTTGGCTAGAACTCTGTTGCCCCCCAACATAGCCGCACTTTCCAAATAGTCGACTTTATCGGTTCGACTACCGCCGGATATGGCAATAATTGTCAGTTCCGAAAATGCTATTTTAAGATCAATGATGGTTCCGATGCCTTCTTTGATAAGCATTAAAATGTCGGTGATAACAACATCGAAGGAATTTTTTCGCTGCAAATCTATGCCGTCGGCACCGTTTTCCGCTACTTCCACTTCATAGCCTTTGTTCTCGAGGACCAGGCGAAGGGTTTCACGAATCATTTCCTCGTCATCAATTGCCAAAATTCTGGGTAACATCGACCCTATTTTATGTCCTGCACGGTCGTAAACTTCGAGAAGAGAACATTTTGCCGAGCGCGCCGAGTTTATCAATTTGCTAACATTGTCTGATACACTGGCGAATTTCAACTCACTTATCCCTTCGGAAAGAAGCAGAGAAGGAAAAAATTCAGCCCAACATGATATATGACAACGTCCGACAGTGGTCGTTGACAAGGCTGTCTTAAGCCAATAATATTTTAAAAACGGTCGTTCGTTTTGTTATTTTAAAGAGGGAGGGATCACCTTGAATATTAAAAAAGTATTGGTCATTGGCGCGGGCCAAATGGGCCACGGCATCGCCCAGGTTTGTGTGACCGGCGGCGCTGAAGTCAAACTGTTCGATGCTTCCGAAGAAGCCGCGCAACAGGGCCACGATAAAATATTGGCGGCGGTCAACCGCGGCGTCGAAAAAGGCCGCTTCACCGAGGTCGATTTTAAAGATATTGCAAGCCGCCTTTCGCTGGTCAAAAGCTACGAAGAAGCTGCCGACGTCGATATGGTCATCGAAGCTGCGCCGGAAAATGTTGATATCAAACGTAAGATCGCGACGGACTTGGATGCGCTGATGCCGGAACATGTCATTCTGGCAACCACCACGTCGGCCCTACCCATCACCGATGTGATGAACCAGACCAAGCATCCCGAACGAACCATCGGCACGCATTTTCATCATCCGCCGGCGGTTATGAAACTGGTCGAGGTNGTTAATGGCTTCTCTACTTCGCAAAAGACTTCGGAGACGATGNTCAAGTTTCTGGCTGAAGTAGGCAAAGCGCCGGTTCCNTGTAAAGACTATCCNGGGTTTGTTTCTTCGCGGGTGGGCATCATCATGCTGAATGAAGGTATCCACACTCTGGCCGATGGCGTCAGTTCACCGGAAGACATCGACGCCGCATGCCGCTACGGTTTTAATTGGCCCATGGGCCCGCTGGAATTGTCCGATCTGATCGGTTTGGAAACCATCCTGATGATCCTGGACGATCTTACCTTTAAGCTGGGAGAGCGTTTCCGACCCTCCCCGCTCCTGCGTCAAATGGTATCGGCCGGTCATCTAGGGGTTAAAACCGGCAAAGGATTCTACGACCACACCAAAAAAGGCTAAGATAACCTATGGCTGTGGGTATCACGGGTTACGGGGTCTACATCCCCAAATACAGGATCGACCGCGCGATCATCGGCAAGGCGTGGTCGTCGAGGGGGCGTGGTGAGAACGCTATTGCCGGTCCCGACGAAGATGTCATTACCATGGCCGCCGAGGCCGCCCTCAACGCGGTTGCCCACACGGGTCTCGACTGTGCCGCCGATCTCAACGCTCTGTATTTCGGCACCGGGTCAGCGCTCGATTTCGAACATTCATCTCTCGGCGTTATCGGTGAAGTGTTGCGGGCCGGCAGTGAAATCGATTACGCCGACTTTACCGCTTCTCCCCGGGCCAGCTTCGCGGCCTTCAAGGCCTGTCAGGATGCGGTGGCATCAGGTCGTATCAGAAACGGTCTGGCTGTCGGCGCAGAGCAACGTTCGTCGTCAGCTGGCAGCCAGGAGGAATTGAATTGTGGCGACGGCGCTGCGGCTTTCCTGTTGGGAACGGAAAATATTATCGCCGAGATCGAAGCCACCTATAGCCACGCCACCAATTTTATCGATAGGTGGCGGGATGCGGATAGTCCTTATGTCAAAGAGTACGAGCCCCGCTTTACCCGGGACTATGGCTACAAGCAACACATGGAAGCGGCGGCAAACGGATTACTGGAAAAACTGGAGGCGGGTATTGAAGACTTTGACCATATAGTGTTGCAGCAGCCCCATGCCGGCATGGTCAAGGGCATCACCAAGGCCCTGGGTGCAACACCGGATCAACTTTCCCATCGAAACCTATTCGACTTCCTGGGCGATTTGGGGGCGGCCTCAGCCATGATTGGCCTGGCCGATATCCTGGACAACGCGGAGTCCGGTCAAAGAATACTCGTCCTCAGCTATGGATCGGGCGCCAGCGACGCTGTTTCGCTGCACGTCACCAACGTCATCAAAGACAATCGCGAACACCAAAAACCATTGGCTTCCTATATAGAAAATGCAATGGCTGTTGAGGACTACGTATCCTTCGCCAAAATGAAAGGTGCACTGGAAAAACAGGATTCACCCGCCAAGATTGGCCTGGCGCCGGCCTCCGCCGCTTTGTGGCGGGACGGCCGGGAAATCAGGCGGCGTGACGCCAACAAATGTACGTCCTGCGGCTATGTCAGTTTTCCCGCCACCATCCGTAAAATCTGTGTTCGCTGCGGCAGCACCGAGTTCGAGCCGGTCGTCCTGTCGCGCACCGGCACCGTCCATACCTATTGCCTAAGCCTTTACGTGCCACCACCGCTGGTGGGGCCCCAGGCATTGATTATCAGCGATCTGGATGACGGTTGCCGCTACCGGGCGCTGGGCACCGAAATCCTGAAGTCGGATGATGTCAAAATCGACATGAAAGTGGAAATGGTCATGCGTAAGATCGTTACCCAAGAAGGGGTGCCGGTTTATGGCAATGTCTTCCGGCCGGTCAGAATTAAGGAGGGTGCAAAGTAATGGGATGGAACCGGGTAGCATTGGTCGGTGCGGGCATGATTCCCTTCGGAGAGCTTTTTGAGAAAAGCTGGGAAGTCATGCTGGAGGAGGCCTATTTGGAATGTCTCACCAGCGTTGATAAGGGTTTGAACCCGAAAGACATTGAGGCCGCATGGATTGGTACAGCGCGCCCGGAACTGCACGGCCAGGGCGCCCAGGGCGGTGTCAGTCTGGTAGGCAATCTAGGTTTGGCGGGTATACCCTGCACGCGCGTGGAAAACGGCTGCCCGACCGGCAGCGACACGCTTCGCAATGCCGCCTTCGGTGTAGCCTCCGGCGTCTATGATGTGGCGCTAGTAGCCGGATATGAAAAAATGCGGGATGCGCCCACCAGCGGCTTGTTAGGAATTGCCGTTCAAGGCCATCCCCTGCTGACCCTCGGCGAAACTGCTATGACCATGTTCGCGCCCAAGGCCATCCGCTATATGCACGAATACGGATTGACCAAGGAACAAATGGCTCAGGTCGCCGTCAAGAACCGCAAAAACGGTGTTCTTGACCCCTACGCCCAGTTTCAGTCGGAAATCACCGTCGAAGACGTCATGAAATCACCAACTGTTTGCGAACCTCTCAATATCCTCGATTGCTGCCCACAGACCGATGGTGCCGCCTGTTTGCTGATCTGCAATGCCGACATTGCCGACAAATTTACCGATAAGCCGGTCTATATCGCCGGTATGGGCTGCGGCACCGACTACTATTATCAGCACGAAGTGGAATCTTATACGTCCTACGAGGCCACGGTGAAGTCCGCCAAGGAGGCCTACACCATGGCGGGTATCACGCCCAAACAGTTGGATTTGGCCGAGGTCCATGACTGCTTTTCCATCACTGAAATCATTGACTATGAAGATTTAGGCTTTTGCGGCCGAGGCGAAGCCAAAAACTTGATCGAAAAAGGCATTACCGAGTGGGACGGCGATCTGCCGGTGAATGTCAGCGGTGGGCTTTTGTGCAAGGGGCACCCCTTAGGGGCGACCGGTGTTGCCCAATGCTGCGAATTGTATTGGCATCTGCGCGAAGAAGCCGGCGAGCGTCAGGTCGAATTGAAAAACGGCTATGGCTTACAGCACAATGTGGGTGGCCGTTCCATCAGTAATTCAGTGGTTATTGTGTTATCGAACCATACAAACTAGATACGCGTATCGGAGTTCCTTTATGTACCAACCCCTCGCCGACGTCCGTATTTTAGACTGCACCAGACTGCTGCCTTACCACTATTGCACCCAGCTACTGGGTGATTTAGGCGCAGAGATTATCAAGGTCGAAGAGCCGATTGTCGGAGATTACGGCCGATGGGGAGATGCCAGCCGGTCGTACGAAAGCCCCGCCTATCTTCTGGCCAACCGCAACAAAAAAAGTCTCAAGCTCAACCTCAAGCACGAAAACGGTAAGGCCATATTCAAAAAGCTGGTCCCAGATTACGACGTCATCATTGAAAGTTTCCGGCCCGGCGTGATGGACCGGTTGGGCCTTGGGTACGAAGTAATCAAGGAAATCAAAGCTGACATAATCTATTGTTCAACCAATGGCTTCGGCCAGACCGGTCCGCTGCGGGATAAACCCGGGCATGACCTCAATTACCTGGCGGTCTCCGGTATTCTGGGTCTGACTGGTCAGCATACGGGCCGCCCGGTCGTCCCGGGGGCGCTGTTTTCCGATCTGGCGGGCGGCGGATTGTTTACGGCCTTTGCGATCCTGTCGGCGCTGATGGGCAAAGCCAATTCGGACCCAAAAGATAATGGGGGGCAATATATCGATGTCTGCCAGGCCGATGTCATGGCGTCCTTTAATCTTCTGGGCGTCGCCGAACATATCGCTGCCCAGAAAGGCAAAAAACCCCGCCCTGTCGACCTCAGAGGCGGCAGCATCGTTTACAATACTTATATAACCAAAGACGGCCGCTTCATGTCACTGGGCTGCAACGAAGAAAAATTCTGGCGCAATTTTCTCGAAGCAACGGATCGTATGGATTTGATGGAATTTCATTTGTCGGACTACCGGGAAGGCGATCAAGGTACGGAAGCGGTCAAAACGCTGATGGCCAGTAAAACTCAACAAGAATGGCTGGACCTGCTGAAGGACGTCGATACGTGCGTCATGCCGGTGCTGGATACGGGTCAAATGCTGGAAGATGAACAACTGCGGGAACGGGGTGTCGTCACCTACATGGATGATCCCGACCGGGGCCGGTTGGTGCAGTTGGGTTTCCCAGCAAAATTCTCGGATCAGCTCGACACCATGCGTTCACCGTCACCCACCTTTGGTCAGCACACCGATGAAATACTGGGCGACCTGGGGTACGATGAAAATGCCCGGGCGCAATTGAAGGAAGACGGCGTAATTTAGGAACAATAGGGGGAGGCAGACCATGAAACTGGCTGACAAAGTAGCAATCATCACTGGCGGCGGGCGCGGTATCGGCCAGGCCGCTGCCATGGAATTTGTCCGCGAAGGCGCTGCCGTCATCATTTCAGACATCGCCGAACATGATGAAGTCAACGATACCCTAAGCCAGATCGAAGTCCTGGGCGGCAAAGGGATGTTCGTCCAAACGGATGTAGGCGACGAACCCCAGGTGATTTCCCTGGTGAACCACACGGTCGAAACATACGGCAAAGTGGATATTCTGATTAACTGCGCCGGCGCTTCGGACCCGGCGATGTTGACCAACATGACATTGGATAAGTGGTTCAAGGTCATCAACTCGCACCTGACCGGATCGTTCCTGTGCACCCGCGAAGTAGCCCGGCACATGAAGGGCCAGAACCATGGCACCATTATATTTGTTTCCTCCATCGCCGGTTCGGAAGGCACCATCGGTCAATGCAATTACGGTGCGGCCAAGGGCGGCATGCTGGGCCTGATGAAAAGCTGCGCCAAGGAATTGGCCCGCTACGACATCAATGTCAACGCCGTCTGCCCGGGCGTCGTCAAAACGACCATGACCGAAACCATCCGAGGTGACGAGAAATTCAGGGAAGCAACCCTCAACCGCATTCTTATGGGCAAGTTCGGGACGGTAGAAACGATCGCTCCGATGTTCAGATATCTGGCCTCCGATGAAGGCCACTATATTCACGGCCAAGTCATCAATATCGATGGCGGTATGTTTGGTCTCTAATCAATTGATTCAGTAAAAGGTAAGAACAATGTCAGAATCGGAAAATATGGAAGAAGAAATTCTAGCCATCGATTTCATGGGCTACATGTTCACCCAGCAGTATTTTAAGAAATACTGGTTCGCCAGCAATGAACTGCGCAAGCTGGCCGAATGGTGGAAATTTGATGAAGTCATTCGCAAGGGCTGGACACCGGACGAAATGGTGGCGCTGATGGACGACGCAGGCGTCGACAAACACTGCATGATGCAGTTCAAGATGAAGTCATACAAAGAGGACCGCATTATCATCGACGTAACCGATGAGGAAATGTCTGAAGTCATTGAGACCCACCCCGACCGCTTTATCGGCTTCGCCGGTATCAATCCGTTGAAGGGCATGGACGGTGTCCGCGATATGGAACGAGGCATCAAGGAGTTCGGCTTCAAAGCTGCCTATTTGCATGTCTATGGATTCAATATTCCCATCGACCACCGCCGGCTCTATCCCTTCTACTCCAAATGCGAGGAATTGGGCGTACCGGTTTCCATGCAGGTGGGACACTCCGCGGAAAGCATGCCCAGCGAACATGCACGACCCATTTTGCTCGACAATATTGCCCTGGACTTCCCCGGCCTAACGATCGTCGGCACCCATACGGGTTGGCCCTGGTGTGAGGAAATGATCGCCATGGCCTGGAAGCACGACAATGTCTATGTGGGCATGGATGCGCACATGCCAAAATACTGGGACAAGAGCCTGCTCACCTTCGTCAAAACTCGCGGCCAGGACAAGGTGCTCTGGGGTACCAACGGCCCCACCGCTTTCACCCACGACCATATCCTGCCCCAGGTACATGAACTGGGCCTGAAGCATTCGGTGAAGAAAAAGCTCTTGCGGGACAATGCGGTTAGAGTGCTGGGGCTGTAGTTTAGCCCCATCCCCTCTCCCCTTACAGGAGAGGGTAGGGTGAGGGGAACTCTTGGACTCTACTTCTTGAAGCCTTTCGCGCCGGTCATGGCGTCACCGTTGGTGTAGCATTCGATGGAGGCTTGGTATTCAAATTCGAAGGCCTCTTCCGAGTAGGCACCGGTATCGTAGACTTTCTTCGACTGCTGAACCGCCAGGGGCGAATGACCGGCAATCGTGTTAGCCAACTTGGCCGCTTCAGACATCAATTGGTCGGGCACATAAATATGGTTATAGATACCTAAACGCCCAGCCTCTTCGGCCTCCAGTTTTCGTCCTGTGAACATGATTTCCTTGGCCATGCCCAAACCGACGACGTTGCGGAGTCGCTGATGAGCGCCAGCCGCCGGAATCATGCCCCAGTTGATTTCCGTATGGGCGAACTGGGCATGAGGCACGGCCAGGCGAATATCACAAGCCAGCGCGATCTCAGCCCCGCCCCCCAAGGCCACGCCGTTGATGGCGGCGATGATCGGTTTGGTGAAGATACGAAAGGCCTCGAAGCACGGCTTGACGGCCACTTTGCGGTTTTCCCAAACTTCGTCTTCGGTCATGGCGCCCCGTTCTTTCAAATCGACACCGGCACAAAAAAATCGGCTTTCCGTCCCGGTCATAATCACGACACGCACATCGTCATCGTCATCCAGGTCCGCCAAGGTGTCTTTCAAAGCAATGAACAGATCCTGGCTCAAGGAATTGGCCTGGTCAGGCCGGTTGAGGGTCACCAAAGCAATATGATCTTCTATTTCTTTAAGGAGAATTTCTTCACTCATGATTCTAGTCCGTGAAAAACAAATTTAACCACATCATTTCCAATCTCTTTCAGGGTCAATGGTCCATCATCCCGATACCAGACATAGACCCAATTGATGGCCGCCAGAATATTGTAGGCAGCGATCTTTTCGTTGACAGCTTTTCGCCCTCTTTTTTGGTACACGGCAGCAACGGCTTTTTCGAAAAGGTGGACTGTTTCCAGGTGCTTTTCGTTGACCATTTTTCGGCGTTCATCGGGCAGGTGATAAGCTTCGTTGTTGAAAATATTAATTTCCATTTTCAGGCGCGGTTGTTCCATCAGAAAGAGCATATCCAGGATCATTTTTTCCAGGCAGGCACCCGCATCTTGCGTATTTTCAATGATCTCCGTCAGTAGATTGACGACCCTGACCCCGGTACCATGGGTGATGACAAATAAAATATCTTCTTTATCGGCAAAGTGATTGTAGACGACCGAACTGCTTTTTCCGACATCCTTGATCAAACGGCGGATGGAGGTTTTGGCAAATCCCTGGTTATCGAACAAAGCACAGGCCTCGGCGATAATTTTCTCGCGCGTTTCCAAGCCCTTTTTATATTTATTGCCATCGTCGCCAGCTGACTGCACTAATTCTTTATCCATTGTTCCGGTTTCCGTTGCCCAACCCCGCGTTAATTTTATACTCTTCCAATGCCATCAAGACCTCTCGTTTTTGAGGTTGCTAGAAAATTAAAATACGAACGAGCGTTTTTATGTTAGGTGGGTGGGGGTGTAGTGTCAATGAAACGGCCCAACGGCAAACTTTAACACGTAAGAGGGAACCAGTTTTCATGAGCGATCTCAAAGGCAAAACACTATTTATCACCGGGGCGTCCCGTGGCATCGGACTGGCTATCGGCATACGAGCCGCCGGCGATGGTGCCAACGTGGCCATTGCCGCCAAGACGACAAAGCCCCATCCGAAACTCCCGGGAACGATCTTTACCGCCGCCGAAGATATTGAGTCTGCCGGCGGCAAGGCCTTGGCCATTCAATGTGACATCCGCCATGAAGACCAGATTGAGGCGGCCATGGCAGAGACAGCAGAGACCTTCGGCGGCATCGATATTCTGGTCAACAACGCCAGCGCCATCAGCCTGACGCCGACTACGGCAACGCCGATGAAACGCTACGATCTGATGCACCAGATCAACGTTCGGGGAACTTACGCCTGTTGTCACCTGGCGCACAAATATCTCGCCAAGGGAGATAATCCCCATATCCTGACACTGTCACCGCCCCTCGACATGCAGCCCAAATGGTTTGCGTCCTATGTCGCCTATTCCATGGCCAAGTATGGCATGTCCATGTGCACTCTGGGGATGGCGGAAGAATTCAAAGAAGATGGAATTGCGTGCAACAGTCTGTGGCCCAGGACGGTAATCGCCACGGCAGCCCTGGCTTTGGTGCCGGGCGTTGAAATTAAAAACGCCCGCAAACCTGATATCATGGCTGACGCTGCCTATACCATCCTGACCCGCGACAGCCGGTCCTGCACCGGAAATTTTTATATCGACGACGAAATTCTGGCCGAAGAAGACATCACGGAATTCGGTCGTTACGCTCAGGACCCATCACAGAAACTGCTGCCGGATCTTTATATCGAGAAGGTTTAACTACCAGGCCAACCCGGTAACGAAATGGAGAAGGGCCTGGCGTTTTTCCACCTGAACGGCATGTAGGGCGCGTTCGATGGCGCCAGGCACGTCTTCCGGATTTTCGACTTTCTCGCCGTAGCCGCCGAACATGTCCATGATTTTGTCGTATTCCGGCGACGGTTCCATCTGGGTGATGGGCATCTTGTTGCTTTTCGCAGCAAACCCGTCCGGATACATGCCCAAAGCAGATCGTTTCACGGCGCCCCAGAGAGAATTGTTGAATACCAAAAACAGGATCGGCAGATCATAGGCGGCGGCCACCTGGTGGGCTGGAACGGGATTACCGAACATGTACGCCCCGTCACCAACTGCTGAGATCACGAGCTTATCGGGCGCCCCGAGCTTGGCGCCCAACGCGGCGCCGACACCAAAGCCGAGACCGCCGGCTAAAGGTGTGCCGAAGTAGGTGTTGGGTTTCCGCTCTTTCATGAACGGCAACAGCAATGGATAATCGTTGAAAATCAATGCATCATCATCAATCTGTTCGTCCAGGCAGCGGGTGATCCACGCTTGATGAAGCGGCGTCTGGGATTTGACTTTTCCGATGACGCCTTCGATCCGCTGCAACCGCTCATCCCGTCTCTCCGCCAGTCCGGCGCGCCGGGAATCGATGGCATCAACCATAGCGTCTTTCTTCGCGGCCAGGGCCTCCTTGAGAGCGGCCAAGGCGAGCCCTATATCGGCGGCGATTGAAAGATCGCGGGCGAAGCCCCGGATCGGATAGTTCTGGAACAAGGGATCAGTGGCAATCTGAATGACATGACAATCCTCCGCCGGCTGGCCATGGAATTCCGGCAACCAGGGCGCATCACAGTCCAGCGTAACAATACAGTCCGCTTGGCCCAGATAGTCATGGAGATCGAACCCGATATTCATGGCATGAGAATTGGCCAAAGTGTTGTAGACCGGCCTGAATTCGCCGACCGGAATCGCGTAATCCTCGGCGATGGCGGCAACTTTTTCGACTGCCAACGGGTTTTGCCCCGCTGTCCGGGTGATGATGAGAGGCCGCTCGGCGTTGACCAGCATTTCAGCCACTTTTTCAATTGCCGCGAGATCGGGAGCGGCGGGCGACGAGGTCACCCGGCGGGACGGTGTTTCATACTGGAAGTCCTTAATTTCGTAACCCAGCACTTCACGCGGCAATGACAGGTAAACCGGGCCCTTGGGTTCCGCCATGGCAACTTCCAGGGCGCGGTCGACAACCGCTTCAACCTGTTCACCATTGCGGAGTTCGTAGTCCCATTTCACCACTTCCCGCAGCATGCCCGCCTGATCGAACATTTCCTGGGCCCAGTGGATCGATCCGGATCGCGACCCCGGCAATTCGGTTTCAGTCAACGGCGTACGGCCCGCTGTCATCAGCATCGGCACCCGGTCCCGGTAGGCATTGATGACGCCGCAGATGGCGTTGGCCGTGCCCACATTAACGTGCACCATCACCGCCTGCGGTTTGCCGGTAACCAGATAATAACCGTGGGCCATTGAGACAGCGACATTTTCGTGGGGCGCGATGACGGGTTCGGGCATTTTTGTGCCTTCAACGTCCGCTTTGGCAAAAGACTCGATGATTGGCGCGAAGTCCGTTCCGCCATTGACGAACATGTAGTCAATCCCACGATCGGCCAACAGGCGTAAATAGGCGTCAGAGACAATTCCCGATTTGATGGTTTCTTTTGGCATTCAATTGTTCCCAAAAAAATCAAAGCGGCCGGTTAATCCCAGCCGTAAATTTCTAATGTTGTTTCCCCGGCGCGCAAACGTTCCTTGACGTCGTCTTCTTTTGCCTCACGGGCGTGTGCTTTGGTAATCGTATCTGCTACCTGACCCGCCGGAATAACAGCGAGACCGTCATCATCACCGAGCACAAGATCACCAGGATTGACGGCGATGTCACCGATGGTAATCGGCTCATTGAGAGCGCCGTTGCCGCCGAACAGTTTATCAGTACCCCGGATGCAGAGACCGGCCGAGAACACCGGAAAATTCATTTCCTCCAGCTCAACCGCGTCGCGGACGCAACCATCGATCAGCAAACCTTTGAGGCCCCGGCTCAGTGCCGCCGTTCCCATAATATCACCCCAATAGCCGTACTCCGGGTCACGGCCGACGTCGGCAATGAGCACATCACCCGGCGCCGCCTTCGCCAAAGCCCGATGGAGCCACAAATTGCAGCCCGACGGCCCTTGGATGGTAAAAGCCCGGCCGCACAACTTCATCCCCTTGGCAATCGGTTTCAAGTAAGACGGTAAGGCACCGATCTTGCCGGCCGCCTCATGCAATGTCGCGGCTGGTATTTTTGCCGCTTCCAGGATCAGATCGTCGGATAGTTCGTTGGACATACCTATTTCTCACGCTTTTGCAGCTGATGGTACTTAAACTTTTCGCGCGCTTCATCCAAGCGAAGACCACTGGCAATGGCCTCGAGGATCGCCTCTTCGGCCTCATCTATTTCTTGCGCCAGTGAGATGATTTTATCTTCATGCTCCTTCGGAATGACTAGGACACCATCGGCATCACCCAGCATGATATCGCCGGGTTCCACCCGGGCATCGCCGATAGAAACAGGAATATTTATCTGGTCCAGTTGCACCCTGTCTTTGCCGGTCCGCATGGACCAGCCCCGGCTGAAAACGGGATAGTTAATCTCGATACAACGGTGAATATCGCGGCAGTTGCCATCGATAACTGTTCCGGCAACACCCATTTTGTCGGCGAGAAAGGTCAGGATATCGCCCCAGACTGTCTTGTCCTGGCGGCCGCCATTGTCGATGACCACAACCGAGCCGGCAGGAACGTCATCGATATAATCACCAACCGAACCAGGCACTACTGCCGCTGGCACGGTCCGCATGGTGTAGGCCCGCCCACACAAACGAAACTTGACGTCCATCGGCTTGATGCCCAGACATTGCCCGGCAATGCCAAGCCGGTCTAGAGCGTCACTGACGGTTGATGTGGATAATTCCCCGGCTTTTTCGACTGCTTGATCGCTCATGATCATTGTTCCTTTTTTTATTGGTCTTTTTGCAACAGCATATTTTCGTAGTCACCACCCATGACGTCGCTGACCTTTTTACCCTTGCGGACCGCCGCGGCCATCGCGGCTTCCTTAGCGGCAATTTCCTCCGCCTTGGCGACGATGTCCTCTTCGCGGTTCTGGTCAACGAAGACGACGCCGCTGCCGTCGGCCAAAACCAAGTCGCCAGGATTGACGGTGACACCGCCGATGTCCACCGGTATATTCCAGGCATGCTCGGCAATACGACCCCTGGCGGTGAAAGGAATGGCCGACCGGGCGAAGACCGGGTAGTCAACGTCCCGGCTTTCATCGGCATCCCGCACCGGCCCGTCGACGATGGTGGCGGAAAGTCCTTTGTGGGCGGCGGCGGTCGACAGGATGCCGCCCCATCCAGCGGCGTCCTCGCGGGCATGGTTTTCGACTACGATCACGTCGCCGGATTCCGCCGCATCCACCGCTGCCGAACAAAGATGCACCTTGGGAACGTTCTCGCTGGCGTGGTCCAGTTTTACGGTCTGAACCCGTCCGGAAACCCGGCGCAATACCGAGATTGGCTTTATGCCGATAACTGTTCCCTTCAAACCCAGCGCATCCAAGGCATCTGACACGGCGCAGGTATCGATTTGACGCAAACGGTCAACGATATTATCCGTCATATATTCGCGCTCCTACTGCCAGATACCGAAGGCCATGGCATTGCCGGTACCGGCTACGGAACGATAACACGGAATATACTCAGATACAGTCATTTCCAGCGGTGTATCGGACAGGAAACCCGCCAACGTGACCCAGTTTTTAACCTCCGACGTTCCCGAAGTCAGATACTTGTCCGGGATCGCCAAAATTTTCGCCTCATCTTTACTTTGCAAAGCATCCATTACCTGCCGGTCAAGCTCTTCATCAATGTTGAAATGACTGAGTCCACCGGAACAAAAAGCGGCGACTTTCTTGTCGTTGTCCCAGCTTTCAACGGCCCGGCGGACGGCTTTGCCGAATTTATAGCATCGCGCCACTGTCGGCTGATTGGGTGGAAAAAAAGTATTGGTAAACACCGGCACGTTGGGAATCACATTGTCCCGCATAATCTGGCGATAAATAAAGCCGTAAGCATGAGGCACGCCGCTCCACCAGTGATCATCAATTTCAGGGAGACGGGTAGATTGGCCGACATCAAATTCATTCTGAATTAAATGTTCTATAATGTGTTTACCGAGTTCGGGGCAGCCGTCGTAGACGTCTTTTTGATTGCGGGTATGACCCGGTTCGGCAATGCCGATACCCGGTTTGAGTATCTCTTTCTGAGCATCACTATAAGGAATGTTTTCGAGCTTTTCACCCCAGAAAATACTAAACGCTGGCATGTTGGAATCGACGATAACTTCATTTTGATCGTTGCCGAAAATAATCGCCACATCCGGCGCCACCTGTTCGTAGCATTGCGCCATATTCTCGATTTTTTCCATGCAGGCTGCATACTGCTCCCGCCAGATATCGACCGAGAAACGTTCCGCGAAATTTTCGCTTTTTCGCTTTTCCAACAATTCATCGAACGTGTAGACGCCATCCCTGAAGGGATGAGNGGGATTCTGCTTGTCAGCTTCAGCCCNTTGCCCCCATTCTTCCGGCGGCGTCGATAACATTGGGCTGTGAGAGGTGCCCATACCTAATACAATTTGAGCCATGATATTATTTCCGTTCAAACCAAATTTGAGAGGATGACCGTCCTAGCTCATTCGTTGGCCAGAACGGTCGCTCTATTAAGTCAGCGGGAATTAAACCACTTTACGCAATGGTAGTGTCTTGCAGATCCAGTAGTTTGCTCACCCGCTCAAGTCCCGGCCCATAATCGAAGCTCTTGCCCGGACCGGCTTTGACCATCTCAGCGTCGCCGGAGTGGAGCCGTTCGTAGAGCTGTTGGCGGCGGCCATAGGAATCGCCGGTCAGTTCCCAAGCAAGCTTGGTAATTTTATGGCGGTCCATGGCAGAAGAATTGCGGCCCCGCATATAGGTCTGCAGATATTTGGCCACACCCGGATTGTCCCAATCTTCTTTCGTATGATTGAAGATCGTCGAAGACGTACCGATATGTTCGACCAGATCACAGAACCGTTCCGAGACGCGGGTCACCAAAGACCGGCGGTCGAGGAATAGTTCAGGCTGCCAATGGCCGCCCGCCGATTTATGGCAATCAACATGGCCGGCGCGGATCGCTTTTCTGAGCAATGTCAGATAGGTGCACATTTCACCCAATGCCTGTTGCACGTGGGGGCGTTCCTGAATGCCGGAGGTTTCCGCCAACAATTTGCCGATGGTAACC
Source organism: Rhodospirillaceae bacterium (assembly GCA_002725625.1). Taxonomy (GTDB): domain Bacteria; phylum Pseudomonadota; class Alphaproteobacteria; order Rhodospirillales; family UBA2165. The sequence goes on from PBQI01000014.1 coordinate 20,104, forward strand.
AAAGTTTCAAACCGAACTTCGGTCAGCGCCGATGAGGCGTCACCGGCCCAAGCCATCACGCCGCCCCGGAACAGGCGGTTCGCCGCCAGGGGTTCGCGATAAAGGAAAATGCGCTCCCATGGGATAAACACATCATCCAGAACCACCAAGGTATCGATTTCATCGAAACGCGCCGACATGGGATGATCCAAGGGATCGCGGTTTGAGAAAATTTCACGGCATATTTGTTTCAACCCCGGTGCATTGGCGGGCACCATAAACCAAATGGCGAACTCCTCCTCGTCCTCGGTAAAGGTATGGGTGGGCGAAATCAGGATATCGTTGCAGAACGGGCCAATGGTATTGAAACGGGCGCCGCGGAGAATGACGCCGTCATCACGTTCTTTGACCACATGGACACACCGGTCCGGGTCCTGTTTCGGGCTGAGTGATTTATCCATGCAGGGATCATGCAGAGCATGGGATAGGCAAAGATCATTATCACGGGCGTATTCATAATAGTTGACCGCGTTTTTTGCCAAATCAGGATTGAGCTTCGCCAGTTCATCATGAAGATCGACATAGCCAACCGTCATAGCTGCACAGAAATCCGGCAAGCGGCCGCACATACCGTGCACCTGTTCGCTCCAGAATCGGGTGTTTTTATGGCGCTGGACGAGATGCTCCTTTTCGGTCGGACGCAAATAAGAGATCGAGCACCGAAGGCCATTATCCTCCACATAGGTCATAACATCCTGATGTTTCTTTTCGTGCTGCATGTCGTAAATATTGGCCAGAGATTCCGCCATTCCCGCGAAATACGGATGGGTGGTCACGTTTTTAATTTTTTCCCCCCGGTACCAGATTTCCCGGTCGTCTTGGATACTGTCCAGAAAACGTTTCCCGTCCATAATTCCCTGGGCGGGTTTGTTGGTATATGGTGTGTGAATAATACTTTTAGCGTCGTCAGGCATAACTTCCTCCTTGTTTAAAAAAATGGGGCGGTAATGATTGCTTTTCATCACTCTTTTTTAATCAATTTCGAGCTTGAATACTTTTTTGGCGTTACCGGAAAAAATATTTTCCCGGTCGGTATCTGTTAGCCAGTCGATTTCACTGAAATAAGGGGCAATATCATCCATGGTCCGGCCGGTTTCAGGATTCACTTTTGACCCCACGCCGGGGCATTCGGCGCCGAACAGGGCGCGGTCCGGACCGACTACTTTCAACAGCAGTTCGATGGCTTCTTTGGTGTAAAGAACTGTATCGAAATAAAGTTTGTTCATACCGTCAATAAAGCGATCGCCTTCGGGCCGCCGCATGGAACCGGCCTGAAATCGCCCCAGCTGATAGGGGATGGCTCCACCGCCATGGGACACGACGATTTTCAGGTCCGGAAAATCCTTGAACACATTGGAATTGATCAGACCGAATACTGCTGTGGTCTCTTCATTAATGAAACGCAGCGAATAGGGTTCTCTCTCTGATCGGGATCCGGTGCCGTGGATATGGGCCGGTACATCGAGTTGGCATAGTTTTTCGTAAAGCGGATACCAGTACCGGTCACCCAACGCCGGCGGATGGGTTCCGTCGTTCTCAAAGGGATCTGGGTTGA
>PBQI01000015.1 GCA_002725625.1 Rhodospirillaceae bacterium
TGCCGGAGATGACAATCGCCTGATCGTCAGCGCCGCCGTGCCCGTGCAACGCTACAAACGTGTGCTGGGGGCTTTGAGACTGGCCAAGGACACCCGCCATATCGATGAAGCGGTATTCGAAGTTCGCTTGGATATCCTGAAAGTCTTTGGTGCCGCCCTGCTCATCACCGTTCTGCTTTCCATCTACCTGGCGGGAACCATTGCCCGCCCCCTGCGGCGGCTGGCCGTAGCGGCGGAGCATGTCCGACATGGTCTTTCCCGGCAGTATAAAATTCCCGACCTGGGCAGGCGTAAGGATGAGATTGGCGAACTGAGCGAAGCCCTTGACGAAATGACCGATGCGCTGTGGCAACGCATGGATGCCATCGAGCGATTCGCCGCCGATGTCACCCACGAAATTAAGAATCCGCTGACCTCGTTGCGCAGCGCCGTTGAAACCGCCTCGCACATCGACGATCCCACCCAGCAGATAAAACTGATGGATATCATTCTCAATGACATTAAAAGGTTGGACAGGTTGATCAGCGACATTTCGGATGCATCCCGTCTAGATTCTGAACTTTCCCGCGCCCCCATGGCGTCGGTAGATTTGCGCGGCCTGCTGGCCATGTTGATTGAACTGCACGACGCAACTCGGGATGAGAACGGCAAACAGGCCGATGTAGATGTCATTTTGGAGACAGATATTGACGGTCCGCTCAGTGTCATGGGAATGGAGGACCGGGTGGTGCAGGTCTTCCGCAATTTGATCGGTAACGCCGTCAGTTTCAGTCCTGAACATGGTCACATTACCCTGCGGGCCGAGCGTGAGAACGGTTTTATTACCGTGTGTGTGGATGACGACGGACCAGGAATTCCAGTTGGCAACGAGCAGGATATTTTTGATCGTTTTTATAAGGAACGGCCCAGCTCGGAAAAATTCGGTACTCATTCCGGATTGGGTTTATCCATTTCGAAGCAGATCGTTGATGCCCACGGCGGCGATATCCACGCCGAAAATCGTTTGAGCGAAAGCGGCGAAGTGCTGGGTGCAAGTTTCATTGTCCGCCTGCCAGTGACAGATTAAGCTGCGCGTTATGGAAGATGATCTAACCCGGCAGGTTCACGGCACGGCGGTCAGTATCGGCGGCGACGGTGTATTGATCCTGGGCGAACCGGGCAGCGGTAAATCCGATCTGGCGCTGCGTCTGATTTATCAAGGCGCGGGGCAACTGATCTCCGATGATCGCGTCGACTTGTGCCGTGATGGCGATACGGTTGTCATGTCGTCGCCGGAACAAATATCCGGTCTGCTGGAAGTGCGCGGCGTTGGCGTGGTCTCTGTGCCCGCAGATTATCCGGTGACTCTCCGGCTTATCGTCAATCTCAGTCTGGCGGAGGAAATCGACCGCCAGCCGGAACGCCGGATGGCAGAATATCTGGGTGTTTCCGTGCCGCTCATCAAATTCAATCCCTTCGAACTGTCGGCCCCGGAAAAACTACGAATAGCCTTGCAAATCGCAACGGGAAGGACGACGCTGATCGAATGAACGGCAAGACTATTCAGACAGTTATCGTTACCGGCATTTCGGGTGCGGGCAAGACATCGGCGCTGAAAGCGCTTGAGGATATGAATTTTGAAGCCATCGATAACGTGCCCCTCAGCATGCTGGAATCCTTGATGGTTGGCGCCCAACTCGAGCTGGGAAGCGATGCCGGGTCAGGCGATCACAAATTTGCCAGGCCGGTTGCCATTGGGGTCGATATCCGCACCAGGGATTTTGGCGTTGAAGTCTTCCTCGACCGCTATGATCAAATAACCGAGCGACAGGGAATAAATGCCCGCATCGTGTTTATCGATTGTGACGATGAAGAACTGAAGCGCCGCTACGAGGAGACCCGTCACCGTCATCCGTTGGCACTCGACCGTCCAGTGGCGGACGGCATTGCCCACGAACGAAAACTGGTTTCACCACTGAGGGACCGGGCTAATCTGGTAATCGAGACGACAACCATGGGGCCGGGCGGCTTGAAAAATATATTGCAGGCCCATTTTGCTCCGGCATCTGAACCCGGCCTGACGGTTTTTATCACGTCGTTTTCATTCCGGCGCGGTCTGCCCCGGGAAGCCGATTTGGTTTTCGATGCCAGGTTCCTACGTAACCCGCATTATACGCCGGAACTGCGGCCCCTTAACGGCAGGGATGCGGCGGTCGGCGATTTCATCGGCGAGGACGAAGCCTATGAAGGCTTCTTTGGCAATGTGATTAACCTTCTCGAACCTTTGCTGCCGCGCTTTATCAAGGAGGGAAAAAGCTATCTGACCATTGCTGTCGGATGTACCGGCGGCCGCCACCGTTCGGTTTTTATTGCGGAACAGCTTACAATATGGTTTGAAAAGCAAGGTTGGAAGGCCCAACTACATCACAGGGATATTGGCGGCTGACTTTGAAGTCATGGAAACAGGGATAAATTCTTTATGATCGGACTGGTTATCGTTACTCATGGCCATTTGGCGGATGAATTTTTCAGTGCCCTCGAGCATGTCGTCGGGCCGCAGGAGAACGCGGAGACAGTTTGTATTGGGCCCGATGACGATATGGAAAAACGCCGCTCCGATATCATGAACAGCATCAAGAACGTGGATACCGGCGATGGTGTAGTGGTACTGACCGATATGTTCGGCGGCACGCCGTCTAACTTGGCGATATCCATTATGGAAAGGGCCAATGTCGAAGTCATTGCCGGCGCCAATCTGCCCATGCTGGTGAAACTGGCCAGTGTCCGCGAGAAAAGTGATTTGGCTGAAACGGTTGCCAAGGCCCAGGAGGCGGGAAAAAAATACATCAACGTCGCTTCCAAACTTTTGCGCAAAGACTAGCTCCTTGCAGTACTGATCGGTTTGAAAAAAGTCATCCTCACCATTTCAAATCAGCGCGGCTTGCATGCCAGGGCAGCGGCTAAGTTCGTTAAACTGGCGGGCGAATTTTTGGCCGATATTACGGTGGCCAAGGATGGGCAGGAAGTCTCCGGCCTTTCGATCATGGGTTTAATGATGCTGGCGGCGGCCCCCGGCGATCAAATCGAAATGACCGTCGCCGGTGATGATGCCGATGAGGCGCTGAAGGCTTTGCGGGAACTGGTGGAGAACAAGTTCGAAGAGAACTGAATTAGTGGCCGAAAAGCCAACAGCAAATTCCTTGCAACTAGACCGGTCGCCTGTTACATCCGCGCCCTGGTAAGTTGAAATGAATGAAAAAGACACTATTCGGCGTTGAGTAACCCGCCGATTTTAGGAGCAAAAAATGGACGCCACCGCCGATTACAAAGTCGCTGATATTTCCCAGGCCGATTGGGGCCGCAAGGAGATCGCCATTGCCGAAACCGAAATGCCGGGATTGCTGGCCCTGCGTGAGGAATACGCAGGGAAATTGCCACTTAAAAACGCCCGTATCGTCGGCTGCCTTCACATGACCATTCAAACGGCGGTCTTGATGGAAACCCTGGTTGATCTGGGCGCTGAAGTGCGGTGGAGCTCCTGCAACATTTTCTCCACTCAGGACCACGCCGCCGCCGCCATGGCCGAGGCGGGCATCCCTACCTTCGCCTGGAAAGGTGAAAGTGAAGAGGAATTCTGGTGGTGCATTGAACAAACCATCACCGGACCCGACGGCTGGACGCCTAATATGATATTGGATGACGGCGGTGATCTGACCCTGGTCATGCATGAAAAATATCCGGAAATGCTGGATGAAGTGGAAGGCTTGTCCGAGGAGACAACCACCGGTGTTCACCGGCTCTATGAAATGGAAAAGAAGGGCACCCTCAAAGTACCGGCCTTCAACGTGAACGATTCTGTCACCAAATCAAAATTTGACAATCTATACGGTTGCCGGGAAAGTCTGGTAGACGGCATCAAGCGGGCCACCGATGTTATGGTCGCCGGCAAGATCGCCGTGGTGGCCGGCTACGGTGATGTTGGCAAGGGCTCGGCCGCCTCGCTCCGCAACCAGGGCGCTCGTGTTCTGGTGACTGAAATCGATCCTATCTGCGCTCTGCAGGCCTCAATGGAAGGCTACGAAGTGGTCACCATGGATGATGCTGCATCCATCGGCGACATCTTTGTCACCACCACGGGTAATATTGATATCATCACCATTGATCACATGCGGGACATGAAAGACCGTGCTATTGTTTCCAATATCGGCCATTTCGATTCGGAAATACAGGTGGAAGCATTGCGCAATCTTCAATGGCACAATGTTAAACCCCAGGTGGACGAAGTGGAATTTCCTGACGGAAAACGGATTATCCTGCTGGCGGAAGGACGGCTGGTGAATCTCGGATGTGCCACTGGCCCCCCGAGTTTCGTCATGAGCGCGTCTTTCACCAATCAGGTGCTGGCCCAGATTGAGCTTTGGAACAATAGTGGCGACTACGAAAACAAGGTCTACGTGCTGCCTAAAGTACTGGATGAAAAGGTTGCCACCCTTCATCTCGACAAGCTAGGCGTAAATCTAACCCAGCTCTCCAATGCGCAAGCTGATTATATCGGTGTTCCTCAGGCCGGACCCTATAAGCCCGACTATTACCGCTACTAGTTTTCAAAATACCGGCTCGGCAGGTTTTAACCTCTTGTTCCCCGGTCAAGGGAGGAATAAGATTCACGGGTGGTTGTAGCAGAGAAACTCGATCGAACCGGTGCGCTCATCGACGGATTGCCCATCGCCGTGGCGGTGTTGGATTGCGGTGGACGGCTGATCCACTTCAATCAGAAGTTCCAACTCCTTTGGTCCCTTGAGGCCGGTTGGCTTCGAAAGAAGCCGAAACTGGAAGCCATGCTCGACCGGTTGCGCGACCACCGGCGTTTACCGGAGCAAAAAGACCACGACGCCTTTCGCAGCCGTCTTTTGGGGTTGGTGGGGAATCTCGTCAAACCTTTGAGCGAAGACTGGTTCCTGCCGGACGGGCGTAGTGTAAAAGTCGTGTTTTCCCCTTTTCCTCTCGAGGGGCCTAAGGACGGAATGATCGCCACCTTCGAGGATCTCACCGACCGTTTGTCGCTCGAACGGGCCTTTAACGAAATCCTGACGGTACACAAAGCGACGCTTGATAACCTTACCGAGGGTCTGGCGGTGTTCGGCAGTGACGGCATGTTGGAACTCCATAATCCGGCTTTCGCAAGTTTTTGGCATTTGCCGGAAGACGCTCTAGGTGAGAGCTTTCATATTTCGGCCTTTTTAGACGCCACCCGCGCTCTGTTACCCGTCGGAGAAGATTGGCCGGTTGCCCGGGCTAGGTTATCTGGCCGATTGCTGGGGCGAAAATCAGGGTCCGGGAGTTTGCATTTAAACGATGATAGAATTCTGGAGGCAACTAATATTCCGCTGCCCAACGGGGCGGCTTTGTTACATTACGCCGATATCACCGACAGCGTGAAACTCCAGGAGGCATTCAGCGACCGCGCCGATGCCATGGCGGCGGCCAACCGGCTGAAATCAGAATTTCTCGCTAATTTGTCGCATCAAATTCGAACGCCCCTCACGACTATCGAAGGGTTTGCTGAACTTTTGTCCGGCGATTATTTCGGTAAACTCAACAAACGTCAGCAGGAATATGCCGACGGTATCGTCGATGCGACCCGGTCAGTGACCGGCCTGGTGGGTGATATCATGGATTTGGCCGATATTGAGGCTGGGCTTCTGGACTTGCAGCCCGAGCCCGTCGATATTCACGCCTGCTTAAGCCAGATGCTGGGTCTGGTGCGCGAAAGGGCGCGCCATAAGAAGCTCAAACTGGCCTTTGAATGTGCGACAGATATCGGCTGGATAATTGGTGATGAACGGCGCCTCAAGCAATGCCTGCTGCATCTTCTTTCGAACGCCATTCTGTTTAGCGGGCAAGGGGGTGAAATCAAGTTGAGTGCCAATCGTGGCGGTGATGCGGTTACCATTGATGTCATCGATACCGGTGTTGGCATTCCCACAGTAGATATTGAACGCATCTTCCGCGGATTCGAACGCGGTGATCATGCTGATGAACATGGACCGGGCGCCGGTCTCGGTCTTACCTTGGTCAAAAGTTTCATTGAGTTGCATGGCGGACATATATCAATCAAATCCAAACCTAACCAGGGGACCCATGTCATGCTGATTTTGCCGGTCGATGGTGCCGCTGAGGAAGAAATTTTGGGCGGTGGTGCATGAAATCCGGTTGCCTTCTTTTGACGGGCGATTAAAAAGGAACAATGGACCAAACCCTTGTTCACAGAGTTACACTGGAGAGTGAAGCCGCTACCGGCGAACTGGCGTCCTCGATAGCGGCGCTGGCCTCGCCCGGCGACATAATCGCCTTGGCGGGTGATCTTGGCAGCGGCAAAACGGTTTTTGCCCGCGCCTTTATCCGTTCGCTTGGCGGTGATGGAGAAGTGCCCAGCCCGACATTTACCCTGGTTCAGATATACGATCTGCCTGATTTCACAATCTATCATTTTGATCTCTATCGTATTGAAGCCGCCGAAGAAGTATTGGAATTGGGTGTCGACGACGCCTTTGCCGATTGCGTTTCCCTTATCGAATGGCCGGATAAGATGGGCGCCTATCTGCCGATAACGCGTCTCGATTTAACTTTGCTCCAGGGCGAAGCGGAAAATAGCCGGGTAGCTGAACTCCAGGGGTACGGTTCCTGGCAAGAAAGACTAGAGGAATTGAATTAGATGTTTGATCGCAGAACGCTGAGCGAATCTTTTTTAACCGGGGCGGGTTGGCCGGGTGCGGCGCGGCGGCCGCTGGCTGGAGATGCGTCGTTTCGCCATTACGAAAGAATTGAACGGGACGGCAGTCGAGCCGTTCTTATGGATGCGCCGCCGCCTCAGGAAGATGTTCGGCCGTTTATCCGCATCACCGATCATTTACGCGATCTCGGATTTAGCGCCCCTGAAATTTTTGCCGAAGACGTGGCGAACGGCTTTCTGTTGCTCGAAGATCTCGGCGATACGACATTCACGCAGGTGCTGGCCAATGGCGCCGATGAAGAAGCGTTGTATGCAGCGGCGGTGGATTTGCTGATCGACTTGCATACCGGCCATATCGATGTAACCCTTCCCGAAGGTGTGGAGGGCTATGACGAGGATAAAATACTTGAGGAGGCGGCTCTGTTTACCGACTGGTATTTGCCTGAGATATCCCAGCGTATGACGGCAAAATCGGTAAGGGAGGAGTATCTCGATATCTGGCGTTCTTTGATCCCCACCATAATTGATAGCGGTGCAACATTGGTTTTGAGAGATTTTCACGCCGACAATCTGATGTGGTTGCCCGACCGCGAAGGCTTGGCTAAATGCGGACTGCTAGATTACCAGGACGCTGTTGCCGGATCGCCGATATATGATTTGATGTCGTTGCTGGAAGATGCCCGGCGCGATCTGCGGCCTGGCCTGGCCGCCCGCATGGTAGATCGTTATTTCGCCGGTGTTTCAGGAACCGACCGGGCAGCCTTGGACAAAACCTATTCGATTCTGGCGGCCCAGCGGCATTGCAAGGTTATCGGCATATTTACCCGACTGGCGGTGCGGGACAAAAAATACGATTATCTGGTTTATTTGTCCCGGGTCTGGAAACTGCTTGAGCGGGTCTGCTACAATCCGGCGCTGTCGCCGCTAAAACTATGGCTCGACCAGAACGTTCCCACTGCCACACGCAGCAATCTCGTTCAACAGCTTCATGTTTGATCCGATATGACAAAAAAACNACGCTCGAAAAAGAAGANGGCTAAAAACCACGNTAAGTCCGGCCTGGNGGCGCCCAAATCAGCCATGGTTCTGGCAGCGGGATTGGGGCTTCGCATGCGGCCCATTACAGATAAGACGCCGAAACCNCTGGTGACGGTGGCCGGTCGGGCTTTGCTGGATCACAGTCTGGATCGGCTGGTGGCCGCCGGGGTGGAAAAGGTTGTGGTTAATGTTCATCATCTGGCCGAGCAGATCGAACAAAACCTATCCCGGCGCAAGGATTTGGATATAATTGTCTCTTCTGAAAAGGAGGATTTGCTGGAAACTGGCGGTGGGGTCAATAAGGCCTTGGCCTATTTTGACGATCAGCCATTTTACGTCAGTAACGCCGATATCCTGTATTTGGACGGGCCCGATTCGGCCCTGCACCGTTTGGCGGAAAGCTGGCAGGATGAGCATATGGATTGTCTTCTGTTGATGCATTCAACCGTCGAAGCTTATGGCTATAAAGGTGATGGTGATTTTATGGTCGATCCAGGGGGGCGGCTGGAGAGATGCCCGGAGCGGGAAATTTCACCCTATCTGTTTACCGGTATCCAGCTTCTGCATCCCCGCTTGTTCAATGATTCGCCGGATGGGGCGTTTTCCATGAACGTGCTCTACGATCGAGCCATTGAAGAAGAGAGACTGTTCGGTATTGTTCATGATGGTGATTGGTTCCATGTGGGAACGGCTGGTGGCTTGGCAGAGGCGGAAATATATATGCGCCAGAGATTTCCAGGTATGCGTCATCGATAACCTTTAAATAGTATGAGCAGTAACGGGGCGGTGAAATAAACAATGACAACGGTCTATACCATCCCCGCCGAAATGTCTTTTGTCGACGTCTTGGCCTCCGGTTTGATGCAACAAGCGGCAGATGAACCTTTCGAACTTGCGGATTTTACTGTATTGCTGCCGACGCGCCGGGCAGTGCGCAGTCTGCGGGAAGCTTTTTTACGGTTAAGCGGCGGTGCTCCGACTTTGCTGCCCCGCATGACTCCTCTGGGCGATCTCGATGAAGATGAATTAGTCATTGCCGGCTGGGAGGAAATGGCCACTGTCGGTCTGACTGGGGATGTGCCGCCGGCGATCTCAAGTTTGCGCCGGCAATTGCTTTTAACTCGGCTGGTTCAACAATTTATAGGCGCCCAAAGCACGGCCGGAAACACCGCCGTGGATCAAGCTGCCCGGTTGTCGGGTGGACTGGCGCGGTTGCTTGACCAGGTGCAAACCGAGAATCTCTCCTTTGAGAATTTGGCTTCCCTGGTACCAGAGGAATATGCCCATCATTGGCAGACCACTCTCGATTTCCTGAAAATTCTTACCGAACATTGGCCAAATATTTTGGCCGCTCAAAAAGCAATCGATCCCGCCCAGCGGCGAAATCTGTTATTACAGGCACAGGCCGAAGTTTGGCGTAACCAGCCTCCCGCGGCACCCGTCATCGCCGCCGGGTCGACCGGCAGTATTCCGGCCACGGCCGGGCTCTTAAAAATAATCGCTGATGTGCCGTTAGGGGCGGTGGTGTTGCCTGGTTTCGATCTATCGCTAGATGAAGAGACCCGCGCCGGACTGGATCAGACTCACGCCCAGCATGGTATGAAGGTGCTGCTCGACCGGCTGGAAATAAATCCGGCTGATGTGCAGCTTTGGCCATGCCCGGGAATTGATGAGGTGCCTAAGGTGCGGTCCGGCCGGGCGCGCTTGTTGCGGGATGCTTTGCTGCCGGCGTCGGCAGTGGACACGTGGCGGCAATTGCCCCCGCCGCCGGACGAGGCACTTGAAGGTTTGCGCCGTGTCGATTGTCCCGGTCCCGACGAAGAGGCAGGGGTGATCGCCCTGATGCTCAGGGAAGTTCTTGAAAGTGAAGGCAAGTCGGCGGCTCTGGTAACCCCGGACCGCAAGCTGGCCCGTCGCGTCGCTGCCGAAATGAACCGCTGGGGCATTGAGATCGACGATACAGCCGGTGTGCCATTGGCGCAGACGCCGCCGGGCTCATTTCTCAAACTGGCGGTCGATCTGGTTGCCGGCGGTTTCGCTCCCTTGCAGTTTTTGGCAATCGGAAAACATCCTTTGACGGCGGCCGGCCGGCCGGTGGCAGCTTTCCGCCGATTTGTTCGCGAATTGGAAATGTCCGTTCTCAGAGGACCCCGTCCGGCGCCGGGAATTGACGGGCTGTTGGCGGGTCTGCAAGACGAAACCAGACATCTCAAACCGGTGCTGCTCGATCTTGAAGTTATGGCAGCTGATTTATCCGAATTACTGAATCGGCCAAGCGTTTCTTTGATCGAGTTGGTCGGTGCCCATATCTCTTTTGCCGAGGCGTTGGCGGCAAGCGAGGATATGCCGGGGCCGGCGCGCCTTTGGGCTGGCGAAGCCGGTGAAGCGGCGGCCGGGTTTATCTCTGAGCTCCTGGATTCGGCGGCATCCCTGGGTGATCTGTCCGGCGCATCCTATGGATCCCTTTTTGACGTTCTGATGACGGGCCGTGCTGTCAGACCCCGTTATGGCGGCCATCCGAGATTGGCCATATGGGGGCTGTTGGAAGCCAGGCTGCAACATGCCGAACTTATTATTCTGGGCGGTCTTAATGAAGGAACCTGGCCGCCCGAAGCACCGTCCGATCCTTGGATGAGCCGCCCCATGCGAGGCGCTTTCGGGCTGCCGCTGCCGGAACGCCGCATCGGTCTGAGCGCCCACGATTTTCAACAGGCGTTTTGCGCGCCAGAGGTGGTCATCACGCGTGCGCGCCGTGTTGAAGGAACGCCGACCGTCCCGTCCCGCTGGCTGTTGCGGCTGGAAAAATTCCTCATCGGCATGGGTGCAGGGGAGCAATTGCAGATGCAGGGTCCCTGGCTGCATTGGCAGGGTTTGTTGGATCGGCCAGAAAGGATCGTTCCCGCATCGCCGCCGGCGCCGACGCCGCCGATTGAAGCCCGGCCGAGACAATTATCCGTAACCCAGATCGAAACCTGGATGCGCGATCCCTACGCGATCTACGCGCGACACATTTTAGGACTGCGGGCCCTGCCGGAACTTGATGCGCTGCCGGATGCCGCCGATTACGGCTCGATTATCCATGAGGCCCTTGATGCTTTTTCCCGGGCCTACCCCGGCCCCATGCCTGACAAAGCAGAGAATAAATTGTTGGCATTAGGCCGTGATCGGTTTGCCGCCGTGCTCAACCATCCCGGCGTCTGGGCGTTCTGGTGGCCCCGGTTCGAACGCATTGCCGCCTGGTTTGTTGACCTTGAACGTGATCGCCGGGGCGAAATTGCAGCTACCCATAGTGAAGTTGCGGGGGGGACTAAGCTTAATGAAGATGCGCAGTCTTTTAAATTGACCGCCAAGGCCGACCGGATTGATGAACTGGCCGATGGCGGTCTCCGTATTATCGATTATAAAACTGGTGCACCACCGACCAAAACCGAAGTTGCTGCCGGGTTTGCGCCCCAACTGCCATTGGAAGCGGTGATTGCCGAGGATGGCGGGTTCGCAGGTCTCGCTGGTAGGCCCGTGACGGCGCTCGATTTTTGGCGGCTGAAGGGCGGCACGCCGGCGGGAGAAATCATTTCCGCCGGCAACGATATTGCCGATCTCGCCCGACAGGCGAAAGCCGGGCTCACAGCCCTGATCCGTGCCTTTGACCGTAAGGATACGCCCTATGAGGCTAGGCCCCGCCCCGACCAGGCGCCTAAATATTCTGACTACGAACATCTGGCCCGGGTCAAGGAATGGGCGGCGGCGGAAGGAGGGGAAGACTAATGGCTAATCCGTTGACGGTACCCTTCGATCCCAATATCCAACAGCGCCAAGCCGCCGAACCCGGCGCTTCGGTCTGGGTGAGCGCTTCAGCCGGGACCGGTAAAACCAAGGTTCTAACCGATCGGGTTTTGAGCCTGCTGATTAACGGAACTCACCCGCAGCGGATATTGTGTTTGACTTTTACTCGTGCGGCGGCGGCAGAAATGTCGTCCCGCATCGCTGACCGACTCGGGCAATGGACCATGGAACCGGAAGAGGCGTTGGCGGTAGAGCTGGAGATGTTGCTCGGTTTCTCACCTGATGCCGGACAACTGCGCTTAGCCCGCCAGCTTTTCGCCAGGGTATTGGATACGCCCGGCGGTATGAATATTCAGACCATACACGCGTTTTGCCAGTCTCTTTTAGGCCGCTTTCCCCTGGAAGCGAATGTGCCGCCTCATTTCGCCTTGATGGACGAACGTGACGCTGAGGAAATGTTGATCTCCGCCCGGGAGATCTTGTTCAATCTGGCGAGAAGTGGCGGTGATGAAGATTTGGCGCAGGCGCTTTCGGTCGTGACTGGGCATATTCACGAGGCCCAGTTTCCCGAATTGTTGGCTGATTTGACCCGTGCCCGGGGCAGGCTTCGCCGGCTGATTGACGGCCAAGGTGGCGTTGATAGAGTAATCGCCAAGATCAATTCATGTCTTAATGTATCTCCCGGCGAAACCCCGTCGGCGGTGATTGAGGACGCAACGTCCGCGGATGCCTATGATCAGTTGGGCCTGAAGCTCTCTGTCGAGGCCTTGGCGGAAGGATCCAAGACCGATCAGGAGAGGGGACGGGTGATTAAGGCGTGGCTCTCGGCAGGCGCCACCATCATGGCGGATTTTGATGTTTATGCTGATGCCTATCTGACCGCTTCCCGCAAATCCGGTCCGCCGGAAATTAGGAAAAAACTCGTCACCAATAAAGTCGCCAAGGCCAATCCCGGCGTACCGGAAATACTGGACGAAGAGGCCAGGCGTCTGATACGGGTCTTTCTCCATTTGCGGGCCGTATTCACGGCCGAAAGCTCTGCGGCGCTGCTTAGGTTGGGTGGCTGTCTGCTCGACGTGTATCAAAAACAGAAAGAGGCGCGGGCGCTGCTCGACTACGATGATTTGATTCTCAAGGCGGGCGAACTTCTTCACCGTGAAGGGGTGGCGCCCTGGGTGCTGTTCAAACTGGATGGCGGCATCGATCATGTGCTGATCGACGAAGCCCAGGATACCAGCCCCGACCAATGGCGAGTGGTGGAAGCCTTGGTGGATGAGTTTTTCGCCGGGATTGGCAGCCACGAAACGCCCCGCACCATTTTCGCCGTCGGTGACATTAAGCAATCGATCTACAGCTTCCAGGGAGCTGACCCGGCTTCTTTCGGGGCCATGCGCGATTTTTTTCAAAGCCGGATGCCGGTTGACTTCGGTGATTTTCGACAGATTGATTTAACGGTTTCTTTCCGCTCCACCAATGCTGTTCTGGCGGTTGTCGACGCCGTTTTTGCCATGGGCGGTGCGGCGGATGGTGTCACGTTGGACGGTAAGAACATTCACCATGAAGCCTGGCGCGGGGACGATGGTGGGTTGGTGGAATTCTGGCCGGCAGTGGCACCCCTGGGGGGTGAGGAACCGAGCGCCTGGAAACCGCCGGTGGAACGCATCCGCGGCGATTCACCCCAAACCCGTCTGGCCAGGTTGATTGCCGGCCGTATCGCTGCCATGGTCAACGGCAAGGAAATCCTGAAATCACAGGGACGTCCCATTGAACCCGGCGACATTATGGTGCTGGTGCGCCGCCGGTCCGGTTTCGTGGAGGACTTGGTGCGTTCTCTTAAAGAGCGGAAGATCGGCGTCGCCGGCGTCGACCGGATGGTGCTGACCGAGCAGATAGCGGTGATGGATTTGATCGCCCTCGGCAGATTTCTGTTGTTGCCGGAAGACGATCTGACCCTGGCAACGGTTCTTAAAGGCCCTTTGATCGGTCTTGAAGAGGATCAGTTATATAAACTGGCTTATGGTCGCGAAGTCTCATTGTGGGAGAAACTGAAATCGCGGGCGGATGAATCGGATATTCATCGGAGTGCCGTTGAATTTCTCGCCCGGCTGTTGGCGGATGTCGATTATCTGCCCCCCTTCGAGTTTTATAGCCGGGTTCTGGGAGCCCACAGAGGCCGGGAAAAACTGGTAGGCCGTCTTGGACCTGATGCCCAGGACCCTATCGCAGAATTTCTCAATCTGGCATTGGCTTATGAAAAATCCCATACGCCTTCCCTTGAAGGGTTCCTCTATTGGATAGAGGCCGGTGCTGTCGAAGTTAAACGCGATCTGGAGCAGGCCCAGCCGGGCGCCGTCCGTGTTATGACCGTTCACGGCGCTAAGGGTCTACAGGCCCCCATCGTTTTTCTGCCCGATACCTTGCAGGCGCAGATCAGCGCCCAGGCTCTTTATTGGCCGGAGAGCGATACGGGAGAAAACCAAAGTCTGCTTTGGCCGCCCCGGCGGGGACTATTTGAATCGGTTGCAGAAAAAGAGCGAAAAAAAGCATTGCAGCTTCGGGAGCAGGAATACCGTCGTCTTCTCTATGTCGCCATGACGCGGGCCGAAGACCGTCTTTATGTCTGTGGTTGGCGGACAAAAAAATCCGTGCCTGATGGGTGCTGGTACAACATTGTCGAGCAGGGCCTGCGATCTATCGGCACCGATCTGGAGGAGCTGGAGGACGGTTTTTTGACCGAAGAGGGGGAAACCGAATCCAACACGATATTGCGCCTCACCTGTCCGCAGAAAACCGCTGTCGAGTCGCCGGTGCCTGAAATCGAAGAAGAGCTACGACCGCTTTCCAACTGGGCGTTGAGTTTCCCGAAAGACGAACCCTTACCACTGAAACCTTTAACGCCGTCCCGTCCCGATGGCGAGGAGCCGGCCGTTTTGTCGCCGCTGGCAGGCGACGATGGCCAGCGGTTCAAGCGTGGCCGGATTATCCATGCTCTCCTGCAGACCTTACCAGATATCGATGCAGCGGACCGCCTGGAAGCGGCATCGATTTATCTGGGCCAGCCGACCCACGGGCTAACCGAACAGGAGCAGGACGAAATCAAACAGGAAACATTAGCGGTCCTGGAACATCCGGAATTCAAAGCGTTGTTCGGACCGGGTTCCCGCGCCGAAGTACCGTTGGTGGGAGAAGTTGCCGGCCAGATTATATCTGCCCAACTGGATAGGTTGCTGATCGGCAGCGAAGAAATACTGGTTGTCGATTACAAAACCAATCGACCGCCACCCAAAGATTCCAGCCAGGTGCCCGGCCTCTACCTCAGGCAAATGGCGGCCTACCGGACGGCTTTGTCGGATATTTATGCGAATCGCCCCGTCAAATGCGCCTTGCTTTGGACCGACGGTGCGCGATTGATGCCCCTTGACGGGACCCTGTTGGACCGACATGCGCCCATGAATCCAGCCATTGTCGAATAAACGTTCACCCTCGCGCCTTGACGGCAAATGTCAGCGGACATAAATTGAGAAGGTGAATTCAATTACCTATCCGGCGCTCGATTGTTCGCCTTTGACCTGTCAATCAGAAAATGATGATTAGTCAAGAGAGATCGTTGAGACCGGCCCAAATAAGGGATCCAATATGTCAAAGCAAGTAAGTGACGATTCGTTTGAAGCCGATGTAATTGGGGCTTCCGAACCCGTGCTGGTTGATTTCTGGGCTGAATGGTGCGGTCCTTGTAAACAGATTGCACCCGCCCTTGATGAAATCGGTGAGGAAATGGCCGGTCAATTGACCATCGCCAAAGTCAATATCGATGAAAATCCGGCGACGCCAACCAAATACGGTGTGCGGGGTATACCCACTTTGATTTTGTTTAAGAACGGTGAGGTTGCTTCGACCAAGGTCGGCGCGCTGCCTAAAAGTAAATTAAAAGAGTGGGTCGAATCGGTTATTTGATGGCCGGTTGTTAAGTCAATATGAATAAAACCCCGCTATACCAGCGGGGTTTTGTGTGTCTGAATTTTCAGCATATTAGATAAATGGTAAATCGGGCAGTCAGTCATGGGGTGAGAGAATGAGCGTTGGGTATTTAACCGATACACCCTATACATGGGGCTTTTACGGCGAACTAAGCCCGGTATTCCTCAATTACGTCTGCGCCTTAAACGGCCACCATCCAATATCTTTGGATGACGGTTTCACCTATTGCGATCTCGGCTGCGGTAACGGCGTGACGTCGAATGCCTTGGCGCAAATATTCCCCCAAGGACAGTTTACCGCTGTCGATTTCAGCGCTCAGCATATCGAAAACGGCGCCGGAATTGCCCAAGAGGCAGGGCTGGATAATGTCAAATTCATCGACCGTGACTTTAATGATCTGGGCAAAAGAGATTTGCCAGATTTTGATTTTATCATTTTGCATGGAGTTTATTCCTGGATCGATCCCGAAACCCGCAACAACGTCCGGGAGTTCATCGCCGAAAAACTAAAGCCTGGCGGTATCGCCTATGTCAGCTACGATTGCATGCCCGGTTGGGGATTTGTGTCGCCGATGCGGGATTTAATGCTGTCCTACACTGCCGGCATGACCGAAGATTCAGCCACCAAG
This sequence comes from Rhodospirillaceae bacterium, assembly GCA_002725625.1. Lineage (GTDB taxonomy): Bacteria > Pseudomonadota > Alphaproteobacteria > Rhodospirillales > UBA2165. Next base: position 16,140 of record PBQI01000015.1, read on the forward strand.
GCCAGGGCGGCGCTCGATTTTTTACATTTTATGAAAGACAACAAGGCGGCTTTTTTCCAGGACAACCCATTGGCGTCGACCTTGCTCGATGAATTGGAATCCCAAAACATTAATTATGTCGTCCATGAATTTTTCACGGAGTTTTCCAAACCCTATTATTTTCACCAGGTTGCCGCCGAAATGCGCAGCGCCGGTCTTTCGTTTTCGGGCAGTGCTATCTTGAACCTCAATTTTGTTGACTTGGCTGCACCGGCTGAATTTCACGCTATGTTGCGGAAATCACCGACGCGGAATTATTTAGAAAGCCAGGGTGATTTTGTCCGCAATCAACGCTTCCGCAAAGACGTCTTTATCAACAGCCGAAAAGAATTGGATGAAGAAGGGCAGTTCGATGCGTTATTAAAAATGAATTTCGGCCTAATCTGCGATGCCGATGGATTCAACAAAACGCTTGGTTTAGGGGATGTCGAATTGAAGTTTACCGCCGATATTTTTCTCAATCTAATAGAGCACTTAGCTGCCGGCGCAAAGTCAGTGGAAGACCTGCAGGATTTGGATCAGTTTAAAATTTACGGTCCGGAGCTATTGGTGGACGCCATCAAGTTTCTTTCGACAGGCGGGCAGCTTTTGCCTTTCGCTCATAAGACGTCGCCGGCCGACCAAGACGGCTTGTCGGCCAACCGCTATGCTTTATCGGTACCGTTCAATTTACAAATGCTCAAGCGGCGACTGTTCGAACAGCCGGCGGTCACACTGGCTTCAACCAAGGGCGGCATCGCCTACGAAGTCGCTATGGCTGATGCACTCTATGCCCTTTGTTCCGTGGAAGCGCCCCGGGATGAAGTTGCCGGTTGGGTTTTCCAGCGGCTGATCGAAGCCCGCAAGCAGATAGTTTTCGAAGAGGGCAGTGAGATCGATGCCATTGCCGTAGCGGTCGAAAAGTTCCGCGTTTCCCGGCTGCCTAAGTTTCTCGAATTGGGCATTTTGGAACCCGCCTGATGCGGTATTTATGCTCTCCAAAATGTTCATTGAAGCGCCCGGACCCATTGATCAACCCGTTGCACGAGGAAACCGGATTTTTGTTCACCGGGCCTTCGGAATGAAAAACCCCACGACCGAATTCTGATCAATTTGGGTTGATTTATCCCCATTAGTCACTTAGTCAAACACCATGACTGAAAGCACAAATTACGCCACCTACGAAAACGTCGAAAACACCCTTTCGGCAAACAGAGATGATCTCAGATACGACTGGTCTGTTGACGAGGTAACGGACCTATTCAAGCTGCCACTCATGGACCTGGTTCTGCAGGCGCAACTTGTGCACCGTCGCTACTTTGAATCGAACAAGGTGCAATTATCAAAGCTGATTTCCGTCAAAACCGGCGGTTGCCCGGAAGATTGCTTTTATTGTCCACAATCGGGCCATTATCATACCGACGTTGCCGCTGAAAAGATACTGGCGTTGAATGAGGTTATGAAACAAGCAAAGCAAGCCCGCGATGAAGGAGCATCCCGATTTTGCATGGGTGCCGCCTGGCGTAATCCTTCCGATAAGGATTTGGAAGAGGTCTGCGCCATGGTCGAAGGCGTGCGCGATCTTGGCTTGGAAACCTGCGCCACATTGGGCATGCTCACGGAACCGCAGGCGAAACGCCTCAAACAGTCGGGTCTGGATTATTACAACCACAATCTCGATACCTCCGAGGAATATTACAGCGAAATTATTACGACCCGGACCTATGAGTCGCGCCTGGAAACGGTAAATTACGTTCGCGGAGCTGGTATCAACGTCTGTTGTGGCGGCATATTGGGAATGGGCGAAAAGCGTGCCGACCGGGCGGAACTTCTGGCCAATTTGGCCAACATGGATGAACACCCGGAAAGCGTTCCGATCAATATGTTGATTCCGGTCGCCGGTACGCCGCTGGAAGATCAGCCGCGATTTGACAGCATTGAATTTGTCAGCACCATCGCCATCGCCAAGATGATGATGCCGGCATCGGTTATTCGTCTGTCTGCCGGCCGGGAGAAAATGAGCGATGAATTGCAGGCCTTGTGTTTCCTTGCCGGTGCTAGTTCCATATTTGTCGGTGAAAAACTTCTGACGGCGCCGAACTCCGGTCCGACCAGGGACAATGATTTATTTGCCCGCCTGGGCATAAATCGCGACGAACGTGCCGTCATGGGCTCGTAACAAAATCATGTCTGATTCCTTTCATGAACCTGAATGGTTCCGTGAAGGTATTCGTCACATCTGGTTACCTTACACGCAGATGCAGAATTCGCCCTTACCGCAGGCGGTAAAGGCGGTCCAAGGTTCCCGTATCATTCTGGAAGACGGCAGAGAACTGATCGATGGGGTCGCTTCCTGGTGGACGGCCTGTCACGGCTATAACCATCCTCACATTAAGGAAGCGGTGGCCGCCCAGTTGGATAAAATGCCCCACGTGATGCTGGCGGGATTGTCGAACGAACCAGCCTTCACATTGGCGACCCGCCTGGCGGCCCTGACACCGGGCGATCTTAATCGGGTATTCATATCGGAATCAGGTTCGGTATCGGTGGAAATCGCGCTGAAACTGGCGGTGCAATACTGGCTCAACCGTGGCCGTCCTGAACGGCAGAAAATAATTGCGTTCAAAAACGGCTATCATGGGGACACCATCGGCACCATGGCGATCGGTGATTCTGAAAATATTATGCACTCCCCGTTCGCTGGGCTCATGCACCATCAGCAAATTCTTGATATTCCGGCAGATGAGAAAACCCGGCAGGACGTTGAATTGTTTCTAGAATACAACGCCGGTGAGTGCGCCGCCGTTGTCCTGGAGCCACTGGTGCAGGGCGCCGGCGGCATGATTTTTCATGATACCGAAACAGTTAAGTTCATTAACGACACTTGTAAAAAGCACGATCTGCTATTGATATTGGATGAAATCATGGTCGGTTTCGGGAGGTTGGGCTCCATGTTTGCCTGCCAACAAGCGGATGTAGTACCGGATATTTTAACTCTGTCCAAGTCCCTGACGGGCGGCACGATGGCTTTGGCGGCAACCGTGGCATCGGATAGAATTTTTGAGGCTTTTTTATCCGACGATATAGAAGATTGCTTCATGCACGGCCCCACCTATACCGGCAACGCTTTGGCCTGTGCGGCGGCCAACGCCTCGCTCGATTTGTTCGAGACGGAGCCGCGCCTTGAGCAGGTTCAAAATATCGCCGCCAAACTAAAGGCCGAGCTGGTGCCCTGCCGGTCGATCAAAGGTGTTGTCGATGTGCGGACAATGGGCGCCCTTGGTGTTGTCGAACTGGACGACATGGGCGACGTCGATGATATGTACTGGATTCGGAAAAAATTCGTTGAAGAGGGTTGTTGGGTCCGGCCATTCGGTAATATTGTTTATTTGATGCCGCCTTTCGTTATCAGTGATGAAGAGTTGAGCACCCTTACCGACACCGTTGTTAAGATCGTCGGCGAATGGTCTGATAGAAAGCCCAGTTGAATCTATGCCCAAGCAACAGTCCCTAGACGAATTTACAGCCGGCAAGCTGCGCGTGCTCGAAAAGCGGAATTTACGCCGCCATATTGTGTCGACAGAGATGGTTGATGCGGTCCAGGTCATCCGCGACGGTCAACAGTTTGTTTCTTTTTGCGGCAATGATTATCTGGGACTGACCCAGCATCCGAAAATAAAAGAAGCGGCCATCGCCGCGACGGAAAAATTCGGCGTCGGATCCGGTGCCTCCCGGCTGGTAACCGGTAGCCATCCTCTGTTCGATGAATTGGAAGCCAAGCTGGCTCGTCTTAAAGGGACCGAAGACGCCGTCGTTATGGGGTCCGGTTATCTGACCAATATGGGTGTCCTGCCGACGCTGATCGGCGCCCAGGACGCAATTATTGTCGATGAATTATCCCATGCTTGTATTCTGACCGGCAGCGACTTGTCCGGCAGCCGGGAATACATTTATCGGCACAATGATCTCGATCATTTAAAGGAATTGCTGACGGAGAACAGGTCCAACCATCGCAACTGTCTGATTGTAACGGATGGCGTTTTTTCGATGGATGGCGATCTGGCGCCGGTCAAGGAGTTGCTGGAAATTGCCGACATGTATGACGCCTGGCTGATGACCGACGATGCTCATGGGATCGGCGTTGTCGGCGGAGGGCGGGGATCCTGTTTTGTGGGCGGTCAGCACCTGAAGGTACCGTTGCAAATGGGGACTCTGTCCAAGGCGATCGGCAGTTACGGCGGCTACCTCTGCGCCAGCGGGCCGGTGGTGGATTTTATCCGCACCCGCTGCCGCACCCTGATTTATTCGACTGGACTGTCACCGGCATCCGTTGCAGCGGCCATTGCCGCTATTGACCTTATCGAGGCCGATCCTGAATTCGCGGCGCTGCCGTTGCGTAAAGCGCAGGATTTCACCTCTGCAGTCGGCATGCCAGCGGCGGCAAGCCCGATCGTACCGATTATCCTTGGCGACACTGAGCGGACCATGAGTGCCGCCAGGTTGCTGGAGGAACAAGATCTGCTCGTGGTGGCCATACGTCCGCCCACGGTGCCGATAGGAAAAGCGAGATTGCGGATTACTTTTTCCGCTGCCCATGATGATCAGGACATCGCGCGTCTGGCCGATTTTCTGAAACAGATACTGAGTCAACAGGAAGAGAACCGAGGAGACTGAAAATTTCCGGACTATTTATCACCTCTAGCGGTACTGAGATAGGCAAAACATTTGTCGCTGCGAAAATGTGCCGCGTGTTTTTCGACTCCGGTAAAACGGTTACGGCTGTTAAGCCGGTCATTAGCGGATTTGACGAAGCCGATTTTCTCTACAGCGACAGCGCCGTCCTTCTGCAGAGCGCCGATAAGGAGCCGACGCTGGAAAACATCAAAGAGATTACACCGTTTCGTTTTGGAGCGGCCCTCTCGCCGGACATGGCTGCCCGGAGGGAAGGGCGCAGTATCAACTTCGGGGAACTCGTGGACTACAGCCGCGGTGTTTTGGCTGGTCCTGAAGATCACAAATTGATTGAAGGTATCGGCGGCGTCATGGTGCCGCTGACCGATGAACATACGGTCCTCGATTGGATTGCGGCCCTCGATATTCCGGCCGTCGTCGTCGTGGGGTCCTATCTCGGCACCATCAGTCACACGCTGACAGCTGTAGCCGCACTGGAAACAAATGGCGTCGAAATTGCCGAGGTCGTTATTAGTGAATCGCCCGATAGTCCTGTTGATTTACAGGAAACGGTAGATGTCCTGCAAAATTTCTTGCCGAGGAGAAAATTGCGACTGCTCCCTTGGGAAGAAGCGTAGAATCGATATTAGACCTGCTGGAAAAACAACCATGTGACGGCGAGAACACAANCATATTTGACGGTTGACGCTTAAGGCCCAGTGGCGAAGTTTGTGATCCCGGCAACAATACTGATTTTACNTGCGTATCGGTTCCTGGACATCGGCATTCCTCTCGCGGCAATCGGCTCGGTCATGGGTGTGATATTAATGAGCCTGGAATATACCCGCAATCGCCGTTCTTAGGAAAAGCGCCCGCCCAAGAAACAGGCTAATCTGACACCATGGATCGGCGGCGTTGTGGCTCGCGCCATTGCCGGCGGGCTAGCATGGTTTTTCCTGGTCCTTGAGCCGCCGCCGGAAAAGAACAACAAGGAAAAAGTCCTCATTCAGCAGATCAAAGATGTCATTACCGGTGAGTTTCCTAAAATGCACATTTACGGCCGCACTTTGTCGTAAACCCTGGAAGGGGGACAGCCATAAATCACGGCAAAAGATGTTCCGTACGTTCCCTGTTTCAATGTCGCGTGGGGTTTTGGCAATAGGGGCGGCACCGTCATCAATGGACTAATATCCCGTCGTCTTTCACCGACGATATTGAAAGATTTATGCTGCCGTAAAGGTGACGTTGCCACGATTACCTGGGTTCCGAAACCTGAAATAAAGAAATAATATTCAACCTGATTCCAGCTGGCGTAACTTAAATCTTTGCACCTTTCCGGTGGCTGTTTTCGGTAATTCGTTGATGAATTCGACCGCTCGAGGATATTTGTAAGGCGCCATTTCGTTTTTGATGAAATTTTGAATTTCCGTGACTAATTCGGCGTCGCCGTAAACACCCTCCCGTAAAACAATGAATGCCTTTACGATGTTGCCTCGGTCGGGGTCCGGCGACGCCACCACAGCGCATTCGGCCACCACGGCATGCTCCAGCAGCACCGCTTCGATTTCCGGACCCGAGATATTGTAGCCGGACGATATGATCATATCGTCACCGCGGGCGACATACTTGAAATAACCGTCATTATCCATTTCATAAACGTCGCCGGGATAGTTCCAGCCGTCTTTGGAATAAACCAGCTGTTTTTCCGGATCGTCCAGATATTTGCAGGCGCTGGGTCCGCGGACGGCGAGCATGCCCGGCGTACCGGGATCGGCCTCTTTGCCTTTGTCATCCATAACCTTGGCCATGAAGCCAGGGACGGCTTTACCGGTGAAACCACCCCGCATTTCGGCCGGTTCGGCGGCGACGAAAACGTGGAACATTTCCGTCGATCCCAAACCGTCGATAATTTTAATTCCGGTCGCCTCAAAAAAAACATCGAAGGTCGCCTTGGGAAGGGTTTCGCCGGCGGAGATGCATTGGCGCAGGGAGGAGATGTCAAAGTCCCGCACCAGATCGGTTAACACCCGATAGGCCGTCGGTGCCGTATAGAGCTGGGTGACTTTATATTTTTGGATGGTTTCCAGAATCTGCTCGGGCATTGGGCCTTCGAGATAGCGGCACGAAGCGCCAAAGCGTAAGGGGCAGATCAACAGGCCGCCAAGTCCAAAGGTGAAGGCGAGTGGCGGTGTGCCGGTAACCACGTCGTCAGGCGTCAAAGTGGCGATATAGCGTCCGAACGTATCGGCGCATTGCAGAATATCCCGATGAAAATGCACCGGCGCTTTGGGATTGCCCGTGGTGCCTGAGGTAAAGGCAATCAAGGCGACATCATCGGCGGCAGTTTCCACATTGGTGAAACTGTCCTCTTTCTCCGCCATCATGGCTTCCAGAGTGGCGCCTTCGCGGTCGGCATTGGTGGACTTAAAATAGAATAGCTTGTCGGCGATGCCTTTTTCATCGGCGGCCTCCGCCATTTCTTCCTGCAAATCAATATCACAGAACAGGAAATCAACCTTGGCCTTATCGATTACATAGCTGAGTTCCCGCGCCCGTAGCATAGGCATTGTGGAAACGCAGACACCGCCTGCTTTGAGAATGCCGAACCAGCAGGCTACCATCATGGGCGTATTGGGGGAACGAATAAGAACCCGGTTGCCGGTCACCATTCCGCAATCTTCGATCAAAATCCGGGCAATTTGGTTGGCGCGGGTGAGCAATCCGCTGTAGGTCCAGGTGACGTCTCCCAAATGAACCGCTGGATTGTCTCCGAAACCGGTGGCGACCATATCGTCCAATAGAACGGTCGCAACATTCAGATAGTTGGGATAGGCCACTAATTCCGGCGTTCCCGAATAGTCGACCTCGGCGATAAGATCCTCCGGCGGCAGGTGATCCTGGGCGAATGTATCGACGTAGGCAGTCGGTGCGCCTGGCGAAGATTTGGGCAGGGACATGGGCAGGCCTCTCTGGTTCAATTCGTTATTATTTAATGGCTGACCAATTTATATATTCAGTCGGCAGATAATTAGAGTTATTTTTTTTATTTTTTGCCAATTAAGCGTCGATTTCTCTACTAACAGCTATTTTGCCTTCGGCCTCAAGGGTATCTTCTATCATTCGGCGCAGTTCTCGCCGTAATATTTTCCCCGCTGGGCTCAAAGGGAAATTCTCTATAATTTCAAGTCGTTCCGGCAATTTAAATTTGGCTATATCCCGGCCCAGTAGAAAAGCGGACAGTTCGTCAAAAGTAATATCCATATTCTCCTTGAGCCGGACAAAGGCGCAGGCCTTTTCCCCATATTGGGGGTCCGGCATGGCGACGATGCATACGTTTTCAATTTTGCCATTGGCGAGAATATGATTCTCCACTTCATCAATGCTGATTTTCTCACCGCCTCGGTTGATCAAATCTTTAATGCGGCCTTCCACATAGAGATTTCCGTCACGGCGGCTGACCAGATCACCGGTATGGTAGAAACCGTCTTCGGTGAAGGCGGTGGCGTTGTTTTTGGGTGAGCGATAGTAACCCCGGATGGTATAGGGGCCGCGGCAGATGAGTTCGCCCTTTTTACCGTCGGAAACCTCATGACCGTTTTCATCAACAATTTTCATTTCGTCACCGGGAGATATGGGCCGGCCGGAACTGTGCAGGATGACGTCGTCGTCGTCATCGAGGCGCGTGACATTAATGAGCCCTTCACCAGTGCCGAAACTGTCCTGAAAAGTGCAGCCGAACGTCTCGCGGACGCGCTGGCGCAATTCTGGAGCCAGCTTGGCGCCGCCGTTCATCATGGTTTTGATGGAGCTGAGATCGTATTTTTCGGCCATGCCCGAGGTCAGCCATTTGGTGATCAGCGGCACGGCGGCGGGAACGATGGTCGCACCTTCTTTCTCGATCAAAGGAAAAACCTTTTCAGCATTAAGGCTCGTGGCAATTACTACCCGGCCACCGCAATCCAACGTGGTCAGAAGGCCGGGGCAGGCCAGGTTGTAATTATGCGCCATGGGCAGAAGAGCGAGAAAGACGGTGGTGGCATCGACTTCCGCCAGGTCTCTGTGCTGGCGGCTATTGTAAACGTAGTCGTTGTGGGTCCGTGGGATCAATTTCGGCAGTGCCGTGGTGCCGCCTGACAACAGCATTAAGGCCACGTCCGAGGGATCACCCAAATCTTTAGATGCCTGATCATCCGGGACGCTATCATCGCTACCACTGCCGATAAGGTCAGTGATCGATGCCTGGCCATCGTTGGCTTCGCCGGCAACGATAATATGCTGAACGCTGGAAACAGCGGCAGCAACATCGTTGGCCAAATCCCGGAAATCAAAATCCCTGACCTTATCCGGGATCAGATAACCTACGGCATCCGCGTGTTTGGCGAAGTGGCTGATTTCCGTGAAGCGGTGGGCGGGCAGGGCCATTACCGGGATGACGCCGATCTTCATTAGGGCATAAAAGGTGTAGACCAGCTCGGGCGTGTTGGCCAATTGGAAGATTACCCGGTCACGGTCTTGCAATCCCATTTCGACAAGTTTGACGGCCAGGCGGTTGATCCGGCTTTCCAGTTCCCGATAGGTAATCCGTTGATCTTCGAACACCAAAGCGACATGATCGGGAAATTCGGCGGCGCTCTCCTCAAACATCCGCCAAAGTGTTATGTCTTCCCAATAACCTGCCTCACGATAGCGGCGCTGAAACTTCTCAGGCCACGGCGTACAGCCTTCCAGCATGATAATCCCCCATAGTATTTACGCGCTTATTTGACGCCTAAGCTACCGCCTCAGCGTAATCGGGTAAAGCGGGCTCGATCATCACGTTTTCCGACGGCACACTGGCCTGGCCGACTTTGTTGTAGGCCCGGACATAATACCGGTAGGGCATACCGGCTAGAATTGTGCGGTCCACGAATCGGGTACCTTTGACGGCCTCAATGATTTCCACATCGCCGTTATCGTCGGCTCGGTAGATGTCGTATCCCGAAACTTCACTTTCGGCTTTAGACCATTTCAAGGTGGCGGCGCCGTCGGCCTGCTCCACCGTCAGACCGCCTTTATCGGCACCCCAGATGGGGGCATCGCTGTCGGGCTGGTCGGCTGGCGCCTGACGGGCATGTTTAGGCCACAGGAAGCAATGAACTTCCTTATGGGCACCGTCCAGTTCCTTACAGACATTGCAATAGGTGCAATGAACGATGCGGTCTTCTTCGCCGTTGCGGACTTTGACCACCCAGTCGGAATCGGCCAACAGGCCGCGTGCAATGCCGACGATATCTGCCTTACCTTCTTCAATAACCAATTTGGCGTTTTCCGGTTTGGAGATTTTGCCGGCGGTGACAATGGGTGTGTCATAGCCCTTGGAATTGATGAAGGATTTGATTTCCTCAGATAAATGAACGTGGAGCATATCTGGATGATTATCGCCCGGCATGCAACGCTCGCCCGAGTAGCCCGAATAGCCATGGAGAATCTCCCCCGGTGTGTGAACGGCATCTTCAAATTTTCCGCCAACCGACAGAGATATGTAGTCGAGGCCCAACTGGGCCATGCGGAGGGCGATCAGTTTGGCTTCCTTCACCGTATAGCCTTCGCGCAGATATTCGTCGGCCAGCATACGGATGCCGATGGGGAAATCGTTGCCGACTTTTTTCCGAACGTTTTTGACCACCCGGCCGACCATGCGCAGACGGCCTTCCAGGGTGCGGCCGGTATAGTCGTCACGTCGGCCGTTGAGGGCGGACAGGGACGATGACAGCGTGTAAGCGTGCGCCGCGTGCAGTTCAGCGCCGTCATAACCGGCTTCCCGGGCGCGCACGGCGGCATCACCGAATTCTTCGATGATCTTCTCGATTTCCTGCTCGGAAAGCATGTCCAAGGTCTGGCGCCAGCCGGACCGGGCGATCTTCATAAAATGGATGATTTGCGGCACCACTTTTGAATCCGACGTGTCATGGATGCGTTTGGTCAACTTCGCATGGCCGGGGATAAAACGGTCATCGCTGATGCGCAGCAGGGGCCCCGCCTTGGCGCCGTGAATGGCCATGGCTTCGACGACAATCAGACCAACCTCGCCCTCCGCATAGCGGACATAGCGATCGATGATGTCGTCGTTTACCATGCCGTCTTCGCCCGACAGGCGCGTCACCATCGCCGGCACCAAAACCCGGTTGGGAATGATCATGCCGTTAATATCCAGGGGCTCAAATAATTTCATTTTAAAATATCCTCCAATTTTAAATGTCTTCGTCTTGGTTCAACAAAATTGATTTTTTTAATTCACCCAATAGGGCATGCAAATCCATGGCGGCGTTCCGGTCCAGGCCGGCCATGATATCGGTCAGCCAGGCATTGTGTTCTGGGATCATTTTTGTGACAGCGGTCTGGCCATTTTTGGTCAGTTGAATATTCTGGACCCGCCGGTCCCGGGGGGACGTTTGACGATCGACCAGCCCGTCCTCCTCCAGTCTGTCGACTAGCGAGGTGATATTGCCTTTGGTCACCATCAGCCGTTTGGATAACTCACGCATGGGCTGACCATCCGATGTGCGGTCAAGCTGCGCCAGAACGTCGAAGCGGGGCAGGGTGGTATCGAATTTCTTACCCAGGTTTTTTCGGATGCGCCGCTCAATCAAATTGGTACAGGTCAACAAGCGCAGCCAAATGCGGAGATCAATGAGATCATCCTCACCCAGACCCGATTCGAAATCGGTGGGCTCAATCGGCATATCCGCGTTATCTTCAGAGGTAAGGTCGGGGCGCAGTTTTTTCATCTGAACAGAGCACAAATTTAAAATAATTTAAATCTGAACAGTTTAAATCTAAACTAATATTGAGATTTTGGCAAGTGCTGATTTTAAGACGAATTTTTCATCGACCCGAATGCCCGGGAGCTCGGGCGCTGAAACATTTTACGCTTCCAAATCTGCGCCTGATCCGATAAACCACCCAGCAGTAGCGGAGAGGTGCCAGAGTGGTTGAATGGGGCGGTCTCGAAAACCATTGGAAAAATGTTAAGTCATTGATATTATTGAATTAATTATTGTCTCTTGACTGACCCACAACTGACCCACATACTGCAACGATGCGAGTTGCAAACTCCAGATGGAATCGAGAGGAAGTACGAACTTTA
>PBQI01000016.1 GCA_002725625.1 Rhodospirillaceae bacterium
CTGATATATCCGCGAGATTGGAGATCGCCGTCAGGAAACCCGGGGGAGGCTCTATCTGGTGGCGCCAAAGTGGAGGGCATCGTGTTTAACCAAAAATCTATCACGCCAATTACATCGCTTATCTCGTGGCATTTACGTTAACGGCAACAACATTCTCACTGGTCATCCGGTAAATGTTCAACGCTCGCGCCACATCCAGCTATGCGTTAGTGACCGCTAGCCGCTATTCTGGAGCAAGTTGCGCCGGAGGCAATCTATTAGGAGAATAGTTAACGATGTCCGGTTTGGGCCAATAGCGGTCGTTCAGCAGTTTTGCACTGAATGTCCGCTTTCGGGGGCAAAGCAGACATCATTATCCGTTACCCGATTCGTTACCCTATAAAAAAATCAAGAAATACTCTGATTTGAGAATAGCTTGTATATTGTTGAATTTATTGAAGAAAAATGGTGCCGCCGGAGTGAATTGAACACTCGACCTCGCCCTTACCAAGGGCGCGCTCTACCCCTGAGCTACGGCGGCCTATCGGTAGGTTCGTAATCAGGAAGGCGCGCAAAATGCCATAGGCGGCAGGCCAGGGCAAGCCTCAAAAAAATCAGCGGGGCAAGCCTTTGAACACAAGCTTCTTGACCAAAAAGGCGCTTTCGGCGAAAAGCCCCTTATGAGTGGCAAAAAACAGAAACCTAACGTGACTGCAGAAAAAGCCAAACGGGCGGCTGAACGTGAAAAACGCCTGGCCGAAGCTTTGCGGGACAACCTTAAGCGCCGCCGTCCGGTCAAACAGAAATCCGATAAAAAATAGTAAGTGAACTTTCCCGCGACCCATCACTTGTGACCCCTTACAGCATGGGTTACAAAGTGCCATTGTTCCGACATGTTTGGATTTTTTAAAATAGTTCATGGATAGAATTCGTATTCGCGGCGGCAAACCGTTACACGGTGTCATTCAAATCGGCGGTGCCAAGAATGCGGCTTTGCCATTGATGGCCGTGGCTCTTCTCAGCCCGGAAACATTACGTCTCTCCAATTTACCTCATCTGGTGGACATCACCACCATGGTTCAACTGTTGGCGGAACTGGGGGTAGAGATCAACATGAATGGCGATGCGCCCAACGGCGGCCATATCGGCCGGGCGCTGGAACTCAAAGGGGCTGAACCGGCAAGCTGCACGGCGCCCTATGATCTGGTGCGTAAGATGCGGGCATCGGTACTTGTGCTGGGGCCGTTATTGGCCCGCTGGGGAGAAGCGCGGGTATCGCTGCCCGGCGGTTGCGCCATAGGTACCCGGCCCATTGACCTCCACCTTGAAGCCTTCAAGGCGCTGGGGGTCGAAATCGAGTTGGAAGAGGGCTATGTCCGGGCTGCTGCCCCCGATGGTTTAAAAGGGGCGTATGTCTTGTTTCCGTCTGTTTCCGTCGGCGCTACCGAAAACGTGTTGATGGCGGCGACACTGGCGGACGGGGAAACAGTGATCGCCAATGCCGCCCGCGAACCCGAGGTCGTGGACCTAGCTCACTGCCTAAAAGCCATGGGGGCGCAGATTGAAGGTATCGGTACAGATACCTTGAAAGTAACCGGTGTAGCCCAATTGCACGGCGCCGACTACGAGGTTATTCCCGACCGCATTGAAAGCGGCTCTTACGCTGTAGCGGCCGCCATCACCGGTGGCGAGATCACGCTGCAGGGGGCGCGGCTGGATATCATGGATGCGGTGGTGGACGTACTGGCCAAAGCCGGTGTTGAGATGACCACGGGCAACGGCGGGGTTAGGGTTGCTAGGACCGGAGAGGCCATTAACGGCATCGACGTTATGACCGAACCCTATCCGGGCTTTCCCACCGATATGCAGGCCCAGATCATGGCTTTGCTGGCGGTCTCCAAAGGGGCCTCTATGATCACCGAGACTATCTTCGAGAATCGCTTTATGCATGTGCCGGAGCTCTGTCGCATGGGGGCTGACATCAATGTGCACGGCTCCTCGGCCATCGTCCGAGGAGTGGGCAAACTGTCCGGCGCCGAGACCATGGCAACGGATCTGCGGGCTTCGGTTTCTCTGGTGCTGGCGGCCCTGGCGTCCGAGGGTGAGACCATCGTCAACCGCGTCTATCATTTGGACCGGGGCTACGAACGGGTCGAGGAAAAGCTTGCCGCTTGCGGCGCCGACATCGAGCGATTGGAGTAGGGGGCTGAAAAAAGTGTCCGCAGACCTCGGGTTCCCTTTCTCCGTCATGTTGGACAACTTTATTGCCGCGAAAAAAGGTGCGCCTACCGGACACAAAAGTGATCATTGGGACGTTTTTCCAGAAGATTACGAACACGTAATCGCCAATACCGAAGCCTGGCCGAATTTCCTCCGCAATAGTCTTTCCGCCGGTTTTAATGATGACCTTCATTGGTTCCCAGGTGGTGATCTAGGACCCAATGAAGGGGCCGATACGCCCTGGAATCGGCGCAAAAAGCATGATTTCTCTTCTCTATTGGCAAATACGTTGGCCGAGCCGGAACAGATTGAGAAACTCAATAAATTGTTGGCTGCCGTCGCGTCCATTTGCGGCATAGATTTCGTTCTGGAGAACTTAGCACCTGAAACTGGATCGCCGCCCCGGGCCAACTTCGAAGTGAAATTGAGTGAAAAGAAACCGCCGGTATCCTGCCGGGTCGGACTCCATGATATGTCGTTGATTTATTACGGCTGGCAAGTATCCCGCGTCGCCAAACCGGTGCTCGGAAAAACACCTACCATTGTCGAGATTGGCGGCGGTTTCGGCGGCTTTCTGGCGAAAATGAAGGGCTTGTTTCCAGCGTCCAAATGCATTGTTTTTGATCTGCTGGAAGTCAATGCTGTTCAGACCTATTATCTTACCGAACGTTTTCCAGACGCGCGCATTTTAGGCTACCGAGATTTCGAAGAACAGGGAGCGGCGATTTTTGAGTCCGATGCCGATTTTATAATTTTACCGGGGGGGCTTATCCGGGAAATGCCTGATGAGACAGTAGATCTGGTCGTCAACACCCGTTCAATGATGGAAATGACGCCTGAGATTATCGGGTATTACTTTGCCCATATCCAAAGGCTGGTGCCGGTGGGAGGTTTGTTTTCCTGTTATAACCGATACCAGAAAATGACGACCTTCAAATCTTATCCCTATGACGATCGCTGGCGGATTCTTGCGTCTCAGGCAACCCATATACAGCCACATATTCATGAGCTTACCGTCGAACGGACGGCAACGCCCCAAGCCTTTCCCATAACGGAAGTCCTGAAAAGCCTGCCGCCTTTCTCCTGATATGGGGTATCCTTGATTTAGCCAAAAACTTTGCCAGGACTTTTATAGGGGTCGAATTTCGTTTTGCAAAATGGCGAATAAACTGATGAAAATGGACGCGGTGGTTGAGGAAAAGACGATCCCGCTGCCGATGTCCATTGATCTGACCGTGGCGCTTCGCGAGAAGGATAATGTGAGAGCGGTGAGTCTTTACCTTTTCATCTGGCGGGCAAAACATGATCTACCAGCTGAACAAATCCCAGTTCGGCTAGGTCGTCGATGCTCTGGAGCTTTTCAGAGGCGAGGGCAACTGATGTTCGGCTTTTTCGGCAATCTGGCGGACGCCATGGGCGGCAGGAAACTGAAATCAGAAACCATCCCCCTCGACAACCGCAAAGGACGTACCTACCTCCATTGCAATTTAGGCAGTTCCGATAACTATATCCTGGAGACGGACCAGGCCGATAAACTAGCGGGTATGAAAATCGGCTTATATCCTTGATCCTTGGAGCGGCACCTTAACCCTACCATAATTCCTTAAAATTAAGGACTTTTCTCTAATCTTTTGTGGCCTTTAGGTGGAAAATCCTCTATTAATTGCCGCCAATTTTGGAGCTAATACCGTGTTATCGAATGATAAACTCATTCTTGCCTTGCCTAAGGGCCGCATCCTCGAGGAAGTGATGCCCCTGGTTCGGCGTGCCGGTATCGAACCCGAAGCGGCGTTCGATGATGGTGCCTCGCGTAAACTCCGTTTTGCCACCAATCAGCCCAACCTGGATATCGTCCGGGTCAGGAGCTTCGATGTTGCCACCTTTATCGCCTTCGGCGCTGCCCATTTTGGCGTTGCCGGCGCCGATGTGCTGATGGAGTTTGAAAGCCGGGAAATTTATGCGCCTTTGGATCTCGGTATCGGCCACTGCCGTCTGATGGTGGCGGAGCCGGCGGACATGGCGCCCGACGACAATCCCCAGCGGTGGAGCCACATCCGCATTGCCACTAAATATCCCGAAATCACCCGACGGCACTTCGCCCAGCGCGGCGTCCAGGCCGAATGCATCAAGCTCAATGGCGCCATGGAAATTGCGCCCTCCATGGGGCTTTGCCGCCGCATTGTTGACCTGGTTTCTACCGGTTCCACCCTCAAGGCCAATGATCTGGTGGAGGTGGAGGAAATTGCCAAAATTACGTCACGTCTGGCGGTCAACCGGGCAGCGCTGAAAACCCGGTCCGAAGAACTCACCGGTTGGATCGAGCGATTCCGTGAGGCCGTAGATGCCGTCGCGGCTTAATAATAAAAATGACGATTTCCTACTCGCCTTTGAAAACTTTATAGAAACAAAACGCGAGTCTGAAATCGACGTGGAAAAATCGGTAGCGGAAATCGTCGCCGAAGTGCGCACCCGTGGTGATAAAGCTTTGTTCGACTTTACCCGGCGTTTCGACCGCTTTGAATTGGATGCTGGAAATTTCAGTATATCGAAAGTAGAAACGGCAGAAGCTGTCGCGCAATGTTCACAAGAACAAATTTCCGCACTGAATACAGCTGCCGACCGCATCCGCGCCTTTCACCAAAAACAGTTGCCGGAAGATCAGAGCTACACGGATCAGGAAGGTGTTGGTCTGGGGTATCGCTGGCGGACTATCGAAGCTGTCGGCATGTACGTGCCTGGCGGCACTGCCTCCTATCCGTCGTCAGTGCTGATGAACGCCATTCCGGCCAAAGTCGCCGGGGTTTCTCGCCTGGTCATGGTCGTGCCGACACCTGACGGAGAGATCAATCCATTGGTATTGGCCGCGGCGGAGGTTGCCGGCGTCGACGAAATTTACCGCATCGGCGGCGCCCAGGCGGTGGCGGCGCTGGCCTACGGAACGGCATTCATACAACCGGTCGATAAAATTGTTGGGCCGGGCAATGCTTATGTGGCGACGGCAAAACGGCAGGTCTTTGGCGTTGTCGGAATAGACATGATTGCCGGTCCATCGGAAATTTTGGTGGTTGCGGACAACAAGAACGATCCAGCCTGGATGGCCGCCGATCTGATGTCCCAGGCCGAACACGACACAGCAGCCCAGTCCATTTTGATCACCGACGATGAAGCCTTTGCCGACGATGTCGTTCAGGCAGTGGATACTCTGCAGCAGCGTCTGCCCCGGGGCGAGATTGCCGCTCAAAGCTGGCGGGACTTCGGCGCCGCGATCACTGTCGAAAATCTGACGGAAGCCGTACCCCTGGTCAACCGTATTGCGCCGGAACATCTGGAACTCGCCGTTGCCGATCCGGAAAAATTAGCGGAAAAAATTAATAATGCCGGGGCCATCTTCCTTGGCCGTCACACGCCGGAGGCTTTGGGTGATTATGTGGGGGGGCCTAATCATGTTCTGCCCACATCGCGAAGTGCGCGCTTTTCTTCTGGTCTCGGTGTACTTGATTTCCTCAAGCGCACCACCATCCTGAAGGCCGATGAGAACTCCATCTGGAAAATCGGTCCGGCGGCTGTGATACTGGCAGAAGCTGAGGGGCTGGACGCCCACGCCTTATCTGTGTCTCTGCGTCTCAATGGGTACCCGGGGGGCGAGGAGAAGGGTGATGGATGAACGCAGGCGCATCGTCAACGTCTTCCTGGACGAAAAATCGGTGGGGCGGCGGAGGCCGGAGATTGAGCACGACCGCGCTGTCGCCATTTTTGATCTTCTGGAGGAAAATTTCTTTGTCCCCGCCGGCGAGATTCTTGGTCCCTTCAATCTTCATTTGAGCATTGAAGAAAACCGGCTGCGCTTTGATGTCAGGGACGAAGCCGATGGTGAACTGCTGGATTTCAATCTACCTCTGTCTATTTTCCGGACGGTGATCAAAGACTACTTTGTTATTTGTGAGAGCTATTACGAGGCCATTAAGAATGCCAGCCCATCCAAGATCGAAGCCTTGGATATGGGGCGGCGGGGTGTGCACAATGAAGGTTCGGAAACGCTCCTGGAACGCCTCAAGGAACATGTGGAAGTGGATTTCGATACGGCGCGCCGGATCTTCACCCTTATCTGTGTTCTGCACATACGGTGACGATTGCATGCTAGATCTGCCAAATGCCGTCCTGTTTTTCTGTACGCTTAACCAAATCAGATCACCAATGGCGGAAGGCATTCTCAAACACTATCACGGCCAGCAGATTTACGTCGATTCGGTTGGTATCCATGAAGGGGAAATCGACGGCTTTATGATCGAAGCAATGGCGGATATTGGCATTGATGTGTCACTGCACAAACCAAAGACATTTCAGGTACTCCAAGATACGTCTTATGATTTGGTGATTACCTTGTCGCCCGAGGCCCAGCATTCGGCTCTAGAACTGACCCGCTGGATGTCCTGCGAAGTGGAATATTGGCCAACCTTCAACCCCTCCGTCGTCACCGGCAGCCGTGAAAGAAGGTTGGACGGCTATCGTCAAGTAAGGAATGAACTGGTGGGTAAAATTAAAAATAAGTTTCCACTGGTGCCGACTGGCTGAATTATCAACCCATCGAAGGAAAACGATCAAAAGTTTAAAAGGGCTTGACCTGAACGCCGTGTAGGATCACTTTCGGGCGAATTCAACGAAAATTAAAGAGAAGATATGGCGAAAGAAGAGTTATTGGAGTTTGAGGGTACGGTTACGGAACTGCTTCCTAATGCGATGTTTCGGGTCACATTGGATAATGATCACGAAATTCTGGCGCACACTGCTGGAAAAATGCGGAAGCACCGCATCCGGGTTTTGGCTGGCGACCGTGTCAATGTCGAGATGACCCCTTATGATTTGACCAAAGGTCGGATCACCTTCCGTTTTAAGTAGAACGCCCATGGCCTGGCAAAGGTAGACTCCTATGCCGATGTCCTCCCAACCGAATTTAGTTCTGGCATCTGCATCGCCCCGCAGAGTGGCCTTGCTCGCCCAAATTGGTATTGAACCGGCAAATATCATCCCCGCTGAAATCGATGAAACGTCGCTGAAAGGCGAATTGCCCCGGCAGTTGGCAGCGCGTTTGGCCGCCGCCAAAGCGAAATCGGTTGCTGCCGATTTTCCCGAAGCATTTGTACTGGCTGCTGATACCGTCGTGGCTTGTGGGCGGCGGGTGCTCGGTAAAGCGTCGGATGAAACAGAAGCTCAGCGTTTTCTGACTTTACTGTCCGGTCGCAGGCACAAGGTATGGGGCGGAATTTGTGTGATTGCGCCGGGCGGCATGTCATATAATCGGATTGTTTCGACGACGGTCAGTTTCAAATGCCTCACCGGCGCTGATATTACGGCCTATCTCGATGCAGGAGAATGGCAGGGCAAGGCTGGTGCCTATGCTGTCCAAGGGCGCGCTGCCGGTTTTATCAGCGGGGTCAATGGTTCTTACACCAATGTCGTCGGATTGGCTCTTTTCGAGACCGTTCAACTTTTGCGCGGGCTCGGCTATCCCATAGATTGAGCACGCCGCCATGTCCGATATCGAGATATTCATCAGTACCTCTCCAGGTGAAACGCGGCTTGCGCTGACCCGCAATGGCATTTTGCATGAGTTGGTGATCGGGAGGGATATCGACCAACATCAAACCGGAAATATTTATCTGGGCCGGGTGGAAAAGGTGATGACCGGTCTCAATGCAGCCTTTGTTCAAATTGGTGAGAGAAATTCAGGCTTTCTGGCGGCACCTGACGGCCAAATTTTCGACCGCGACCGGGAAAAGCCGAAACCCATTAACGCACTGTTTAAAGAGGGTGATAAAGTGCTGCTCCAGGCGACGCGGGACGAAGAGGGCGATAAGGGCGCTAAGCTGACGACACGCCTTTCTCTGGTTGGCCGCAATCTGGTGCTGACACCGGACCGGTCTGGAATCTCAGTGTCCAAATCAGTTTCCGATGATGTTGAAAAAGAAAGACTTAAAACCGCGGTTATTGATGCCGTATCCGGGGACGCCGGTCTCATCGTCCGCACCCGTGCTCAGAACGTCGATGCAAAAATCCTGATCGCGGAGGGCCAGATTTTGAATGATGCCTGGATTGATATGCAGGCGTCGTTAAAAACCATGAATGCACCAGCGCTTTTGCACGAGGCGCCCGGCCCGATCCTTGGTTTTATCAATGCTAAAATCGGCAAGGAAAACTGGCGACGGATATTGGTCAACGACCGATCAATGATTGATCAAATCAGAGAATTAGGCGGTGGCAAAACGTCAGATAGTGAGGATCTCCTGGTTCTGCATGCAGGTCAGGAAGATATTTTTGATAGTTACGATCTCAACCAGCAGATTGACAATGCCTTGTCGAATGTGGTGCCGTTGAAAAGCGGTGGTGAGATTATCATTGAGGAAACGGCGGCGCTCACTGCCATCGACGTCAACAGCGGTGGCGGAAATCGGAGGGGAGATGCAGAAGGCTGGGCACTGTCGGTCAATCGGGAAGCGGCGCAGGAAGCGGGCCGGCAAATTCTTTTGCGCAATCTATCCGGTCAGATCGTTATCGATTTCCTGCCCATGGATAAGAGAGAAAGCAAGGACGAAGTCGCAGGGGTATTGCAACAGGCCCTTGCTTCAGACCGGAGTGCTTCGAATGTATTTGGTTTCACCCGGCTGGGGCTCTTGGAAATGACCCGCCGCCGTCAGGGTAAATCCCTCACTCAGCGTCTACTGGCACAAAACGAACATGGTAAATCCGCCGAGACCGTGGCGCTAGAGGCCATCAGATTAGCATTACAGCAGCTTGAAAATGATCCCGGTCGCCGGATAAAAATTTCCGCCGGTGCTTCGGTCTATGAAGCGTACCAAAGAATTGTGGCGCAGGCTTGGGCGATTGCGGAAAAACAAAGCGGCGGAATGATTGCGTTGGAACAAGGCACCTCTACGGCGCCGATGGACTGTCTTGTGACAGCAATGGAGAACTAGGAACCGACATGGCCAGTAAAAATCCATCGGGTAAGGGTAAGAACTGCCCCCAGTGCGGCAAACTCATGGAACTCAAATTTCGGCCCTTTTGCTCTCAGCGCTGCGCCCAATTGGACCTATCCAAATGGCTCAATGAAGAATACCGCGTACCGGTCATCGAAACCGATGACTATGATGAGGATGAATTTGAAGAGGAATAGCGGTTGCGCTATTCCTCCCACTCGAAGTTTCCGTCAACGCCAAGGAACTGACCTGAAATATGACGACCGGTTGGGGAAGCCAGGAAGACGGCGGTTTCACCGATTTCCTCGGGCTTGATCCAACTTTTCATCGAAATGTATTTGAGGAAGTTCTGTTCGGCCTCGGCTTCCGCGATGCCATGTTCTCCTGCATGGTTTTTCACCAGGGCTCTCCCCCGGTCGTTATCGATTAATCCGGGCAGAATAGCGTTGCAGCGAATGTTGTGTGCCCCCAATTCCCGCGCGGTGTTTTGGGTGAGCCCCATGACACCTTGTTTAGAAGCGACATAAGCCGTGCGTAAAGGCAGTCCGGTGCGAACCGATGCCGTTGATATGTTGATTATACATCCGGANTTTTGTTCGATCATCGGCGGCAAGGCATTTTTAAGGCAATAAAACATGCCGTTCAGATTGGTGCCGATNGTTCGATCCCAATCGTCATANTCTATTTCGGTTATGGCTGCGCGTGGCCCGCCGATCCCGGCATTGTTAACCAATATGTCCAAGCCGCCCAGCTTGCCGAGGGCCTCAGCCATCACTCGCTCAACGTCCAAGGGCTTGCCGACATCAGCCAGTGTCCCGGAAAAATTAGCTTGATTGGCAAGGGCCCTCTTCAGATTTTCCTCGGATATGTCACAGATGTGGACAGCTGCCCCGGCAGCAAGAAGGCAGTCGCTAATGGCGCGGCCGATGCCTGACGCGCCTGCCGTGACGACAGCTTTCTGGCCTTCGAGAACGCCCGCTGAGCTCACCAGACCGACCAGCCACCGTCGACAATGATGGTTTCGCCGTGGATGAGCTTGGCGTCGTCGCTGGCCAGGAACACCGCTGTGCCGGTCATGTCCTCGGGGTCTAGGAAGGCGATCCCGGTCGGCGTAAAGGTTTTCATGAGTTCAACATATTCCTCGCTGCCGGGGCCACGCACATGGGCGTTCAGCGGCGTCGCTACATTTCCGGGCGCGATTGAGTTCACATTGATGTTCTCCACGCCCAGTTCGGCGGCCAAGGCGCGGGTCATGTTGACGACACCGCCTTTGGAGGCGCAATAGGCGGGACAATTGGGAAAACCCCCGGTGCCGGCGATGGAGGAAATACTGACGACCTTGCCGCCGCCGATTTCCCGCCAATGGGGGACTAGTGTTTTGACGAAAAAGAAGTAGCCCTTAAGGTTGAGGTCAAGCTGTTCGTCCCATATTTCCTCGGTGGTTTCCATAACGGGAACGGTGCGGAAAACGCCGGCATTGTTGACTAGGATATCAACTTGGCCGAAATCATTGATGACATCAGCGGCAAATTTTTCTATTTCAGCAATCTTTGAAACATCGGCTTTATAAGCCTTGGCATTACCGCCAGCGTCCTGAATGGATTTAACGACACTGTCCGCTGCGTCCGGGCTTTTAAAATAATTAACGGCCACTTTTGCCCCTTCCGCCGCATAGCGTTTGGCGATGGCTTCACCGATTCCCATCGATGAACCGGTGACGATGGCCACTTTGTCTTTTAGTCTCATATCCGTTTCCTCCTTGTTTTTATGTCTGATATTACGAGCGCCGTCGGCGGCGCAGCTCGTTGGTTCTGCTCTGGTCTACTTTATTGCCGGCGGTAATTTCCACGCCGTAAATATCACGGGCTCGCTGGCGCGAGATCAAGCCTTCTTTTACATCATTCCTCACCCGTTCAGGGTCGCGCTTCTTGGGATCGCCGTAGCCGCCGCCGCCGCAGGCGACGGAAACCATCATTTCGCCCTCTTCAATCCATACCTGCGAACATTGATCAAGGCGCTCCAGTTTGCCGTTCCTCTTACGCCGGAACTGATCGGACTTTGCCGCATTACCGCCACCGCGGGCGCCTTTGGGAACGTTGATATTACCGTCAGCGACAAATCCGGCCTCCATGCGGCAGTTGACCGGACCCAATTCGACCTCGATGCCCGGCGCACCGCGATAGCGCCCCGCGCCTTCACTGTCTTTGATGAGACGGCGGGTTTTGACGACAATAGGCGTATAGACTTCGTCGAGTTCGACACTGTCGATAAAGCACATACCGCCGTTTCCGGCGTGCAGCATAGTCAGCCAGGCATCTTGATAGGCAACGGCGCCGCCGGCGGTATGGCCAAGGAATAATTGGTTTACATACGGCTTTCCCGATCGCGGATCGGTTCCCGAGACGACAGACGTTGACGGCGGACAAAAACAGCCGATTTCGCCCATGCCGAGAGGATCACCGATGGCGGCCAGAGCTCTCTGTGTCGAGTTTTGCACCCGGTCGGCGAGATTGGTGGTGGACGCCGAACAACTGATCGGATGCCGCGGTATGCCGACCACACCGCCGTCCTTGAGATGAAGTTTGACCCGTCGGAAAGCGCCGGCGTTTTTCGGGACGCTGGGATCGACTGAATTGAATATACCGATCATCGCCGAGGTGCGGGTACAGGCTTCCGATACGTTGAGGCCGCATTCCTGCTGATCGGGATTATCACGCAAATCAACTTCTATTATTGCTTTTTTGTTGTCGACGGTAGCTTTTGACGTGACGGTGATACCGTCGGGCGGGGTGCCGGGGATGGCGTCATGGGTAGACTCGGCGACGCCGGTGCCATGGGGCATCTTTTTGATGGCAGCGACCATGCGTCGTTCAGAATAGTCGAACCATTGATCGGTAAAGGCATGTAACATGTTCCAGCCAACTTCCTCACCCAAGGCCAACATTTCCCGTTCACCGATAAAGGCGGCACCCAACATGGCCAGAAAATCGCCGTACCATTGATCGGGGACGCGAATCCGCATGCGGCACATGCGAATGATGTCCTCCTCTATCTCATAATTATCGACGACTTTAACGGCAGGAAAGATCAGCGCGCCCTCTTCGTATACGTCCCGCGCCGTGCCGTGATAGGTGGTCGGAATGGAGTTACCGATATCGGCCTGATGGGCCTTGGCCAAAAGGGTGAAGTGATGAACGCCCTTTTTATCGATGACCGGCATGAGCAGGGTATGGTCAGCAGGATGCGAATCCCCGTGATAGGGTGAGTTATGGAGAAACACATCGCCCCGTTTTAAATTGGGATGAAACTTGTGCATCGACTTTGCCATCAAATCGGGGCCTGAAAGCACGTGAATCGGCAGGCTCTCTTCAGCATGCAGCAATTCACAATCCCGCGTCACGATACAACAGGAGAAATCCTTGGCTCGGTTGAGAACGCCCGACCGGCCCGTGCGCAGCAAGGTGTTACCCATTTTGGAGCAGATACCGCCGAATCGGTTGGCCAGGATTGCCAGTTTGGCACCGTCCAACTGCCGAGGTTTTTCGCCGGCTCCGGTTTTTCTCCGGGATTTGACCGTTCGCGTTTTCTGCTGCTTGGTTCTCATGTCTACCTCTATTTCTAGGGTGTGATGACGACGCTGCCGGATTTGGCCAGTTTGAATTCTGCCTTAGGGTCAATGACAATTGTCGTGAAGGGGGACTCGATTATCGCTGGTCCGTGATAGGTCTTGCCCGTTTTCAGGGAATGCAGCGAAAGTATCGCGGTATCAATCGAGCCGTGCCCATCGAAATAGGCTTTGCGCCGCCCCACGACGGCATCCTCTGCCGCCTTAGGTTTCAGCCGTCCGGCTTTTTTGCGGCCAAAACTACAGTTCACCGAAGCCATCCAGCCGACAAACTCGACTACCGAATCCTCGTCGCGTATGGCAAAAATTTCTTCATGGGCCGCGTGAAAATCCTTCACCAGTTTGGCCAGATCGGATTTCCCGGAAAACCGCAAATTTCTCAAAGGCAAATCAATTTCCCAGACCTGACTGGCGTAGCGGGCCTCGACTGTGAATTCGATTTTATGGGATTTTGCTCCCTTGCCCGGTCCCTTTTGAAAAGCTCGGCATTGGGAATCCAAATCGCGCAACACCGCGTTGACGCCTTTTTCATCCCAATCGGCTGAGGTGGTGAAAAACATGGCGGGAAAATCGTTTGAAAGATCTGACATGGTCGCCCCGGCGGCGCTCAGCCCGGCGCCGGTTTCCGGGATCACCAATTGGGGGCAGCCCAGCCGCCGGGCGATGAAAACTGAATTTAATCCCGCACCGCCACCACCACCGACCAGTGCTGCCTCGGCTGGGTCAATGCCCTGATTGACCGTAATTTCCGATATCGCCTGCACCATGTTTTCCGTAGCGACACCGACCGTCGATGCCGCTGCCTGCATGACGCTCAGTCCTAACGGTTTGGCGACTTTTGCCTTGATAGCTTGCTTTGCTGCCTTAACGTCCAGCCGCATGGCGCCGCCCAAAAAGAATTTCGGGTCCAGGTAGCCGAGCACCACACAAGCATCGGTCAGTGTCGGTTCGGTGCCGCCGGTGCCGTAGCAGACCGGGCCAGGCACCGCGCCTGCGCTTTGTGGTCCAACAAGCAGAATATCGCCTTCATCCACACGCGCGATGGAACCGCCGCCGGCGCCGACGCTTTTTATATCGATGGAAGGGCAGCCTGTCATATGCCCTCGGTAGGGCTGGCCGATCCAGGTTTCGCGAGTCTTAGGAATACGGCCCCGCCGTACCAAGCTTACGTCATAGGTGGTGCCGCCCGTATCGGAGATAATAGCGTTGGGCAGCTTGCTATCGAGATCGGCGTAATAGCGCCCGGCGATGGGTGCCATGGAAGGGCCGGAGTTGATCGCATGGATGGGCCATTCTGCCAGTTCGTGGGCATCGACCATACCGCCCTGAGAAGTCAATACGAGAGTACGGCCCCTGAAACCTGCTGCCGCCAGTCGGTCGGTAAGACTTCCGAGATATCGCGTCATTAACGGTTTCAAAGAAGCGTCTATTGCTGCGGATGATGCTCGTCGGTATTCGCGCAGGGCCGGATTAAGTTTATGAGACAAAGTATAAGGGATGCCCGGCAGGTGTTTCTCCAAAAGCGCGCCGATACGTAGTTCATGGGCGGGGTTGGCGATCGACCACAAGAGGCAAATCGAAACCGCTTCGACATTTAATTTTTTAAGCTTGGTTATGGTGCTGACAACGGCTTTTTCGTCCAGTTTGTGCAAGACACCGCCGGCACTGTCGATCCTTTCAGGAATTTCAAATGTCAGGGATCGCGGGATATAAGGTGCCGGATAGGGAACATGGAAATTAAAGGGTTCCAAGCGGCCAGCTTCACGCAGTACCAGAATATCTGGATGTCCTTGGGTGGTCAGAAAAGCGGTCTTAGCGGTATTGCCGGTGAGGATCGCGTTGAGTGCGTGGGTTGTACCGTGAATGAGCATCGAGCCGGCAGCAAGCAAATCTGCCAATTCTATATCTCTGTCTTTGGCAGCATGGCTCAGAGCTTCGAGGACGCCCTTAACCGGGTCATCTGGTGTCGTTGCCGCCTTATACATGGATAAGTTGCCATTATCGTCCTCGACGATTAAATCAGTAAAAGTACCGCCTGTATCGCTGGCAAATCGCATGACCCGACGACTAGTCCTCCCCAAATTTTTTATAAAAGCTAGAAGGTATGGTCAGTCCCCATTGATGTATCCAATTTGAATGTTAGTGCATCACCGGCCTTTGGTCCATTGCAATGACTTCTTCTGGAGCCAGAGGGCGGTATCCCAATGCACTGTGGGGTCTTATCATGTTGTAGTTTTGCCTCCATTGTTCGATGATAATTTGTGCCTCTTTTAATGAATAGAAGATTTCGCCATTTAGCAGTTCGTCCCTGAATCCAGCATTAAAACTCTCACAGTATCCGTTCCCCCATGGTGAACCCGGTTCAATGTATGTAGTCTTTGCTCGGACGGCTTTAATCCATTTCCGGACGTCCTCAGCAACAAACTCTGAGCCATTGTCTGACCTGACAAAGGCCGGAACTCCGCGCGAGATGAACAAGTGGCGGTAACTTTCGCTCAATTGCCATCCTCTTCGCTTAAAAGACGGCCGAGGACTTTAACGGGTTGTTCGGTGATATCCTGCATATCCAGGATATGGCAGCAACAGAGGCTGTTTTACCGACCATCGGATAAATTTTATTTTCACTCCTTGTTTTTTGCTATCGGGCTACTAGAAAGAAGGGGTCGAATAAAAACGTAACGGGAAGAACAATATGATCAGCACGGCAATTGTTGGACTGGGTTGGTGGGGTCGCCATATCGTGGAAACCCTGTCGATCGATAATAAGGACGGTAACGGCAGCCAGTTTAACATCACCAGAGCCGTCGATATCGATCCCGATGCCACGCGGGAATTTGCAGCCGAGCGCGGCCTGGATTTTTCCCAGGATTTTGGCGACTCCCTCGATGATGATGCTATTGAGGCTGTCATATTGACGACGCCCCACACGTTCCACGAAAAGCAAGTGGTTGCCGCGGCCAATGCCGGTAAGCATGTATTTTGCGAAAAACCCCTGGCGCTGACCCGGGCCAGCGCTGAGCGCGCCGTCGCCGCCTGTGACCAGGCCGGTGTGGTCTTGGGCCTGGGGCACGAACGTCGCTTTGAACCTGCCATGTTGGAGATCAAGCGGCTCGTCCAGTCGGGCGAATTGGGTGAGATCATGCATGTGGAAGCCAATTTCAGTCACGACAAGCTGGCTAATCTGCCAGCAGATAACTGGCGGGTTTCGAAAGAAGAATCTCCCGCTGCCGGGATGACGGCCATGGGCATTCATCAAACCGATATCTATCTGACGATGTTCGGGCCGGTTGCCGAAATTCATGCTCAGACAGCTGTCCGCAATCCCGCCAACGCCAATGGAGACGTCCTGACCTTTCAACTGCGCTTCGAAAGCGGCGCCACGGGATTCTTCGGCTGTGTCATGGAGACGCCGCTTTACATGCGCCTTTGCGTTTTAGGCTCCAAAGCTTGGGTTGAAGCCAGAGACTATTCCCATCCGTCCGAAGACGGCCCGACCGATCTGTTTATCAGCCGGGCAGAAGGTAAAATCGAAAAGACCACCTATGATTATATCGACACCGTGGCCGCCAATTTTAATGCCTGGGCTGACGCTATCACGGGCAAAGCGCCCTATCCCTTCACCAACGAAGAACGCATTCAAAACATTGCTGTTTTCGAAGCAATCTGCCAATCTGTTGAAACGGGATTACCCGTCAAACTAAAGTAAAACGACAAAAGATAATTATGAGGAAAAAATAGGGGAGAGCCGCTTGATTCACCATTCCGATTAAACTAGAACCAGTCTTCTATAAGACTAAAACAGACGACTTACAGGGTCGATAACAAACGTATGCCTAGACAATAGATTTCCGATAGAGGAGTTCCCAATGGGATATACCGGATACGACATGGATACCACGTTCCTCCAGGAGGAGCATCATACCAACCCCCGCCGTCTATACAGCACCACCGGTGCCGACTGGCAGCTGCGGGTCGATCACGAACGCCTGCGGGCAGACAGGCTAGCTCGCGCCCGCACTGAAATGGAAGTTGACGATCTTGGTGCACTGGTGGTTTTTGCCGGTGCTAACATCCGTTACATCACCGGTTCCTACCAAGGTAACTGGAAATACAACATCAACATCCGCTATGCAGTTTTACCCCGCAATGGTGATCCGGTTCTGTTTGAAACCGCCGGTTCCGACTTGCAGTGTGCCATCATCGATCTGCCGTGGATGAAAGACCGCATCCGTCCTGCCATGACCTGGCAATGGGCGGAAGGCGCTGTCGGCGAGATGGCTGACAAAATGGTTTCCTCCATTCTTGATGTCCTGAAAGAACATGGCGTCGAAAAAGAAAAGATCGGTGTTGATAACTTCGATTTGCCGGCGCTGCACGCTTTCGAAAAAGCCGGTATCAACGTGGTCAACGGATGGCCCGCTTTCTCCCGCGCCCGCGTCGTCAAGACACCGGATGAGATTGAGCTTCTGAAGCAAGCCTCTTCCATCGGAGACGCCGCCATGTGGCACATCAAACATGAATGGCTGAAGCCTGGTGTTACCGAACGCCAGATCGAAGCGGAAGTGCATAAGTTCATGCTCGACCGTGGTTGTGAGATCATCTATGACATTATTGTCGCTTCCGGTGGCAACACCAGCCCGTACCGGCGCTGGGCCACTGACAAGCTGATCCAACAGGGCGATCTGTTGATCATCGACATTAACGCAGTTGGGCCAGGCGGCTACTACATCGACTTCGTGCGCTGCATCAAATGCGCCGCCAAGATGACCCAGGCTGAAATCGATCTCTATCGGGAAACCTATGACTCGCTGTATGCCGGTCTGGAAAACCTCAAGCCGGGTAATACCTCAGCCGACGTGGTTTCCAAGTTCCCGGAATACGACGACGACAAGTACGGCACCGTGACCTTGCAGCAGTTCGCCCACTCCATCGGCATCACCTTGTATGAAGGGATGTGGATGAGCCGGGCCTATTCACTCAAATATCCGGCCGAAATCAAGGAAAACATGTACTTCGCCATTGAGACGTTTGCCGGTCATCCGGGCTTGCCCCAGACCTGCCGCCTCGAAGAGAATGTGCTGGTCTCCAAGGATGGTCCCGTCATCTTCACCAAGATGGAGCACATGGAAGAAGCCGTCGGCGACTACCGCCCGGGCACCTTCCACCACTCCAGCGTGGACGGCCGCGACCACTAAGAATCAGGCGCGGATCAAGCGCTTTATGAAAAACCCCCGTTGGGCGACCGGCGGGGGGGGGTATTGGACCTAGGGATATCATTGTTATTTATACGTATATTGTGGTATTCTGAGATTTGGTAGAATAACGACGAATCTAGTACTGATTCATACTCTAATTATCTAGGCGCTTTTATCCAAAAAGCCGGAAATCACAGTGTATAGGGATCAGATATTCAGTTTTCGAGTATTTTGCGGTCTTGATCAGAAAGGAATGTGTAATCTGTTTTAGACCAGCTTATTTCCGCTACTATTTTTCCACTGGATAGCCGACAATGCTGCCCCACTCGGTCCAGGAGCCATCGTATATCTTGACACCCTCCCAGCCCAGGATATAGGTCATGGCGGTCCAGGCTAAAGTGGCCCGGTGGCTGAGACGGCAGTAGGCGACAATCTCATCCGCTTTGTCCGAGTCCGCCCCGACGCCTTTCAGCGTGGCGGTCAGTTCCTCGGGGCTTTTGAAAGTATCGTCGTCATTGAGTAGTTCCTTGAAGAAGAGATGCTTGGCGCCCGGAATGCGGCCGCCGCGCTCGGCACCGTGATCAAACTTTCCCAGCTCCATGACCCGCTCGCCAGAATATTCCTCTGGGCTTCTGACGTCTAAAAGGAAGCGGCCATCATTGTCTAAATTGTCACGGACATTTTCCCGGCCCAACCGCATCCATTCGTTCTTACTCTGAACTTCGTAGTCTACCGGCTCCGTTCCCTTGGACGTCGATGCGACCGGCCGGTTTTCCGCCAGCCATTTCACCTTGGCACCGTCGATGATGCGAATATCGGGATGGCCTGCCATGGTTAGGGCCCAAAAGGCATAGGTGCCGTATTGCACCGGATCGCCGCAAAGCACCAGCGTGTCTTCGTCGCTGATGCCGACGGCACCGAGGCGTTCCGCCAGTTTTTCCGGCGTGACAAATTGCCGGTCGGTGTCATGCCAGCAAAGATTTTTCCAGTGGAACCATATGGCCCCCGGAATATGCTTCTCCCGGTACCTGTTATCAGTGGGCTCCGCCGAGACCTCGATAACTTTTACGCTGGGCTCCAGGATGCGGCTTTCCATCCAGTCGGTGGTTACGATTGGTGATTCCATTTGGGTCTTCCCCTAGTTTTGCGTAAAATAGTGCGCTGGCCTAAAATTTCAAACATTCTCTCGCCAAACCGTCGCGGACGCTAGTCCATCTTAACAACCACCTTGATGGCGCCGTCGGTTTGATCCTCGGCGTAGGAAATAGCCATCGGCGTTTCCTCGAAGGGGAAGGTGTGGGTGTGGATGGGTGCGGGGTCAAACCGCTTTTGGCCCAGCAGCGCGGCCGCCCGTTTAACGGCGCTTTCGCCTTCGCCCCTTATGCCGAACATATAGATGTTGTTGCTTACCACATAAGCGAGATCGGTGGGGACCAGATCGGTAGCGAAAGCGGCCAAGCAAAGACGCCCGCCCCGGTTGGTCATGTAGATGGTCTGATTGACCACGGACGGAACGCCAGAGGCCTCTACGGTGAAATCAGCGCCTTTGCCACCGGTCAATTCCCGGACCATGGCGACCGGGTCCTCTTTCATGGGATCAATCAAAATGTCTGCGCCGAGTTTTCCTGCCATTTCCCGGCGGTCCTCCCGCGGTTCGGACATGATTACCGGCGCCGCGCCTAGCGTCTTGGCGATGGCGATAAACATCAGCCCAATCGGGCCTGCGCCGGTAACCACCAGGCTCTGTCCGGCCACCAGCCCGCCCATGGCATCCAGCCCGTACATGGCTGTGCCGGCGGTTACTGTCAGGGTGCAGACTTCGTCCGAAAGATGATCCGGTGCCCGGACCAATGTATTGATGTTGTTGACGGCGTACTCTGCGAAGCCGCCGTCGGTGGTGAAGCCGTTAGCCCGATGGCCCTTGGAGCGGTAACTGTAATTGTGGCACGAGGTGTACATACCCTCCCGGCATTTTGGGCAACGCCCGCACCCGGCATGGACCTCGGCGGTGATACGGTCGCCCTCCTGCCACTCATCGACGCTGGGGCCCGTTTTTGCCACATAGCCCATATATTCGTGGCCCATGGTGAAATCCTTGTTGAAGGGAGACTCGCCTTCGATCATGGCCGGATGGCCGTTGTGCAGGACTTCGATATCCGTATGGCAAACGGCGATGGCACCGATTCTCACCAACACTTCAGCGGGGCCGGGCTGGGGGACCGGCTTTTCAATCATCCTGATTTCACCCGGTCCCCCTAGGACCCAGGCGCGCATTGATTCTGGAGTTTCATTTCGCATGTTCTTGTTGTTCCTTTATTGTCCCCGTCAATGGATTATCCTAAAGTCGGACGAAATTAAAGCTATCAAAAATATCGGGGGAGATAACCATGGCCAGGTTCACCAAAGAAGAAATCAATGCGCGGCTCAGGGCTGAGCGGGTTGCCGGGCGGGCGATATACAATGCGCTCTGCGGCACCGGCGTCACCGCCAAGATGGCGTCCAAGGGCGGCGCCGATCTGATTACCACCCATATTCTGGCTTATTTCCGCATGCAGGGCATGAGTTCCATGGCCGGCTATTTGCCCATCGGGGACGCCAACGCCCTGACCCTGGAACTGGGGGAGCGCACCATGATCAGGATCGTGCAGGATACGCCCATGATTGCCGGTATTCTTTGTGTCGATCCGACACGGGATATGAACCGCTTCGTCGACCAGTTGGCTGACGCTGGCTATGACGGTATTATGAATTGTCCCACCGTGGCCTTGATCGACGGCAAGTTCCGCAGTGACCTGGAACAGACTGGCATGGGCTATCAGTACGAAATCGATGTGCTGGGCTATGCCTCCAGCCAGGGGTTGTTCACCAAGGCTTTCTGCACCACGCCCGACGAGGCCCTGGCCATGGCGGAAGCGGGCGTTGACAATATCATCGTTCATTACGGCAATTCCTCTGGCGGGTCGATCGGGTCATCCAGCGTGATGAGCGCAGAAGACGCCCTCGACCGCACGGTGGACGTGATCGACGCTCTCCAGGTCAAACACTCTGACCTCATTGTCACCTGCCATGGCGGCGGTATTGAAACCCCGGACGACTTCGCCGAATTCCTCGAAGGTGAACCGCGCCTTGACGGCTATGTGGGCGGTTCTTCGGCCGAACGTTTCCCCATCGAACAATCGGTGCCTGAAGTGACGGCAGGGTTCAAGGCGGTAAAATTAAAAAAGGGGTGAGGAAAGAATATGGCCTAAGCTATTTGGCAGGGGGCAACCGTCGATACGTTCAGCACTTGGTATGGACCCGTTAAATCCAGTTGGGTCAAATTAGGAAACAACACCATACCAACTCTTATTTTTTGGTCGCTGTTCATCGTAATTTCCTACATGGTATCTGCTACAAACAGGACATTGATAAAATCAGTGCCGAACGGCCCTGTTTGAGCCCGGTAACTTTTCCAATCGCCTTCGACCATGCCGTGGGGGAGGATGATGCCGATCATTCGATAGTTGAGACCGGTCAGGAGGCCGTGGATTTTCTCCCGGTCCTGGTCGGGGCTAATGCCTACCTCCAACACCAGCGCCGGTTTTAAATCCCTGAGAATATTCTGGGCACCTTCCAGGACTTCGGATTCATGGCCCTCCACATCTATCTTCAGAAAATCCAACCGGTTGATTTGCCGCTCTCGTACGAAGCTGTCCAATTTAACAGTCTTAACCGAAATCTCTATAATGGCGTCACCGGCATGGGACTGGCCAAACCCAGATCGTCCCGAATGATCGAGGTTAACCGGAAAGCTGGCTTGGCCATCTTTATTGCTGGTTGCCAGTGCTACAATCTCTGTCTGTTTGAGGCCATTCACATCCATGGTTTTCTGGACGCAACCGGCCAGTGCCTGGACCGGTTCGAAGGCGTAGACTTTACCAGCCGGTCCTACCGCCCGGGCCATCTGCACGGCCCATTCGCCGTAATTGGCGCCGATATCAATGGCCGTGCCGCCCGGCGGGCAGAAATTTTGCACGGTGGCTTCGGCTTCGGCAGGCCGAATTAAATAGTGGGTGGACATGGTGTCCATGCCCGCTGGCAGGTATAGATAGTCCCGCTCATTGAACAGCACATACCCGCCGGCCCAGTCAGCCAGGACCTGCCGCTCTGTCTTTTTCCTCCACTTTCCCCAGCGGAGAATGAACGGCACGCGGTCGAGTATATGCCGCCGGTTTTCCCGCACCCGGTACACATGGCGCAGCAATCGTTTGGAACCTTCCAAGGAAAGGGCTTGCTCAGCGTCCTCTTGCATCGACGTCTCATTTTCCGTTTATTTAATCTTGATAGAATTGGTAGTCTTTATTGTCGATCATGTTAAGCTCAAATTATAAAAAACCAAAAAATGCCTAACACGGGCGAGAGCAAAAGCAGGGGAAGTAATCATGCCTGAAGCAAAAGGAATTCGCGAAATCGCCTATGTTGACTGCAAGGGCGGCGGGCAGATCGAAGTGGTCAACGGCACGGCCTATGTCGGTCATACGGCAGGTCCGGAAGTCACCACCATCATACCGTCCGTGCCCAATGGGAAAGAACAATTATTCATGGACTTAGCGTGATTCAAAATCTTCAGAAAACCCAGCCCTGTATAGTGATTTTTGCTTAGTGGCTGGGTGCATCGTTGGAGCCAAGCCTCGATGATTAGCTGAAAGATCCGACCATTCGGATGCTAACGGAGCGGGATGGCGTGCAGTTGAAGGATTTGACCGACCTGCTGGTCATGGTGCGCAAGCGTTTGCTGGCTGCAAGGTGGCGCCACGCCGCCCAAGCGGCGTGGCAGCTGGAAATTCTATACCTTAACTGGGTATTTGGGCGCTTCACCGGCCAGCACGGCTGCGACGTCGCTGGCCACGGTGGTCTGTAGATCCAGCAGTGCTTCTTCCGAATAGAAGCCAGTATGAGGCGTCAGGATAACGTCATCCCGGCCGAGCAACGGATTGTCAGCTTCGGGCGGTTCCACGGGCATGACATCCAAGGCGGCGCCGGCGATTTCACCAGCCTCCAGAGCGGCGGCGAGATCGTTGGCTTCCACCAAAGGACCCCGGGCCGTATTGACCAAAAAAGCCGAAGATTTCATTTTCTTGAAAGCGTCCATATTAAACATATTCTCTGTTTCAGGTGTCAGCGGCGCATGGACCGAGACATAGTCGGAGCGGGCCAGAAGATCATCCAATTCGACTTTTTCAACGTTGAGACGGTTGAATACCTCATCCAGGCAATAGGGGTCGGAGGCGATGACGTTGATACCGAAAGCCTGTGCTTTACCAACAATTTTCTGAGGAATATTACCCAAACCGATCAAGCCCATGGTTTTGCAGCGGAAACGACCGATCGGCGTAACCGCTTTCATTTCCCATCTTCCTTCAGCAGCGCGCTTGTTCGCGAAAGGTATCTTGCGGGCCAGTGAAAGCAAAAGTGCCATAGCATGATCCGACACTTCGTCCAGGCAATAGACAGGAGCATAGGTCACTGTAATACCGGCATCAGTAGCGACCGGAATATCGATGTTATCGATACCGATACCGAAACGGCCGATGACCTTACAGTTTTTCAAGCCGGCGATAACTTCGGCGGTGATTTGTCCGTAAGTGACCAGCAGGCCGTCAGCCTCAGCGGCGACAGCAAGGATTTTATCCGGTGTCGCTTCCTCGGCGAGTTTCAGTTCGGCATTGACGCGCGCCAATGCCTCTTTGGCCGGATCCAGGCTTGGAAACACAGAATCGGCGACTGCTACTAATGGATTGGCCATGAATTTATCCTCTTCCCTAATGTAAAAAAATATTAGTTTTTTAAATAATCGGGCGTCAATAACACCCGCACCGCTTTCTTGCCAGAAATATTGTCGGCCCCAAAACAACGAATTCAAATAATTGCAGATTGCTCTCTTGACAGCTTCCCTGGAATAATAATAGCTTTCCTAAGTCTTATATAAGACTTGCTGCGTTTTTTCCAGGCTGAAATAAAAAGATATCCTCTAGGGAACATGAATATGAAACAAATAAATGTTGGTGTTATCGGCACTGGGTGGTGTGGTGGTATCAGGGCTAATACCTGTGTATCAAGCCCGCTGGTCAAAGATATTCATATTGCAGAGAACAATCCGGACCGTTTGGAAGAAGTCAAAAAATCAACTAATCCCGTGACGGCGACGACGGACTATAAGGACCTGTTGAAACTGGATGAAATTGACGCCTATTTTATTTCTGCTACGCCGGAAGATATTCATTATCCGATGGCCAAGGAGTGCCTCGAAGCAGGCAAGCATGTTTTCTTGGAAAAACCAATGTCTTTGACTTTGCATGAAGCTGATGAACTGGTCGGCTTGGCGCTCAAGAACGATACCAAATTTACCATCGGTTATTCCCAACGCTTTAATCCCAAATTCGCCTACGCCAAAAAAAGTCTCAACGACGGCACTTTGGGCAAACCGGTCGCCGCCGTGGTCAGCCGTCATATCACCAGAGGGCTAGGCAACAAAATCGGCGGACGGATCAAGCTATCACCGGCTGCCATGGAAGCGACCCATGATCTCGATTTTCTGCTTTGGTGCCTGGAACCGGCTAAACCGGTCCGCGTTTATTCTCAGTCCGCCTACGGCGTGATGAAAGATGTTACCGGATTGGAGGACGCCCAATGGATGATGGTGACCTTGGACAATGGTGTTGTTGTGACGGTTGGCGCCGGTTGGACCATGCCGCCGGGACACCCCAACTATTCCGGCACCTGGATTGAATTTACCGGTACCGAAGGTATGTTGGTTATTGATGATACCCATCGGGACGTGATCTTGAACACAATGGAAAACGGTATTCGGCTGCCCATGTCCACCATGCCCGGTGAGCAAGTAGAACATGTATTTGCCGGTCCGATGCACAATGAGGGTCTGCATTTCCTGGAAGCCGTGGCCCTGGACCGTCCGGTTATGGTGACGCCCAAACAGGCACGCACGGTGATGGAAGTATACATGGCGGCTGATTTGTCAGTCGAAAGGAATGAGCCGGTTACCTTGCCGATGAACGATACGGATATATCGTCAATCAGAATACCGAGTTAATGTTAAATTGACCTGCCCTCGGGGAAGAAACATACAATGACAGCAGACCAAACAGCTAATGGTCCGACAGAGCGGCGGCGGTTCAATTTTAACTCGGTTGCGGCAATCATTTTCATTGCCCTGGCAATCGGGCTCCATTTGATAATCCCCTATCACATTGATAAACCTTTGATCCAGTTATCGGTCGGCCAGTTTAACTTGCCGCCGGAACTGTTTCCCCAAATCATCGCCGTGGTTTTATTCCTACTGGGGGTCTGGTTCTTAATAGTCAGTTTCGGTATTGATCAGAAAAATTTGCTGCGTGATCTGGACAAGGAAGCGATCAGCAATGTGACCATAACGTTAATCATGATGGCCATATATGTACCACTGATGGTTAATCTGGGGTTTGTCTTCGGTAGCGCTATATTGGTGTTCGCCATGTCGACCTATTTCGGCAACCGCAGTTTTGCGTTGGGCGGGGCGATCAGTCTGACCGTTCCTATGATGATCTACCTGATTTTTCTCAAAGTACTGTTTATCGAACTGCCGCCTTTTCCAATTGATGACGTTGTCGCCAAAGACTCTTTCATTTACGGGCCGATGAAATATCTGTCCAATAATTCGTTTTTTTAAGGAGCGCTGAATGTTTGAGTCATTTATCGAGGGTATCGGATTAGCGTTCCGCCTGGATACCATGCTGTATATGTCCGGAGGATTATTCCTCGGTATGTTTGTTGGCTCATTGCCTGGGTTCACCACGCTGATGGCGATGGCCATCCTACTGCCGATTTCGTTTTTCCTTGATCCGCTCCTTGGCATTCCATTTCTGATCGGGGTTTATAAGGGTGGGATATACGGCGGTTCGATCCCGGCCATCCTGGTTTCCATGCCGGGGACCGGCGCTGCCGTGGCGACAACTTTCGACGGTCCCGCTCTAACCAAAAAAGGCCAGGCCCGCAAAGGATTGGAAATTGCCCTTTTTTCATCGGTCTCAGGCGATCTGACCAGCGATATTATCACCATCGCGCTGATCGGTCCCATTGCCGCGATTGCCTTATTGTTGGGTCCGCCCGAACTCGCCGCTATTTTATTTCTCGCGCTGGTGGTGATTTCAGCGACGTCGAGCGGTGTTTTCGTCAAAGGACTACTTATGCTTATAGTGGGGCTGTTCTTCGGCATGATCGGCCAGGACCCCATAGGTGCCTTATCCCGGTTTTCATTCGGCTTTCCAGAGATCGAATCCGGTATCCCATTGCTGCCGATGTTGATCGGTGTTTTTGCCTTGCCTGAGATATTCACCGGCATCGAGAAAAAAGCGTCATCCATCGTCAACAAAAGCGAATTGAAGATTTCCGGTGACCGCTTGACCTTCACTGAATTCAAATCCTGTGGCCGCACGATCGTGCGATCGACCATGATCGGTACTTTAATTGGTATGGTGCCTGGGGTTGGGCAGGTGGTGGCGGCCTTTATGGGCTATGCAGCTGCCAAGGCGGCGTCGCCTCATCCCGAAAAATTCGGCACGGGTGAAATTGAAGGTGTGGCCGCGGCGGAAGCTGCCAATAATGCGGTCAACGGACCAACCTTGGTGCCGCTGCTGACGTTGGGTATCCCTGGTGACAATCTGACCGTAATTCTCGTTGGTGCCTTTATTGCCCAGGGCATGCGGCCAGGGCCACAGTTGATGGAAGAGCAGGGCCCGATGGTCTTCGCTATTTTGATTGCCATGGTGATCGCCAATGTTCTGTTCCTGGGGATCGGCTATGTTTGTATCCCGTTTTTCGCCAAGGTCGTGACCATCCGGAAATCGTTTCTGCTGCCGTTAACACTGGTATTCGCCTTTGCCGGGACTTGGATATTCCGGGCGCAGCCATTTGATCTCGGCGTTCTCATCTTCTTTGGCGCTTTCGGCTATATGGCTAAAAAACTGCATTTTGACGTCACGCCTATGGCCATGGGGTTTATCCTGGGGCCGACCCTGGAATATTCATTCGGTCAGAGCGTCACCTTATCGAGCGGACATCTGTTCCAATACATGATGTTTGAACGTCCTATTTCTGCCGCAATTTTTGCCTTAACTCCAATTGTTACGTTCTTAATGTGGCGGCGCAGTGCTCGGTTGCGCAAGGAATTCGGGACGGGTTAGTTGATCAAGTGCCAATAGGGGCTTGACGAAAGCATTCCCCTTGATGTCTTATATAAGACTAATTTAAGGGGTTTAGGTGTATCTCAATCCATTCGGGAGAGATACAGAATTTTAAGAAAGTAAAAACAGAGAGGAAAGAAAATGCGGATTCGCAATTTAACAAAACTTCTTCTGGGTGCGGCGCTCGCATTGGGGCTCGTAATTGACGACGCCAAAGCCGAATATCCGGAAAAACCGATTACATTAATTCTGCCGTTGGGTGCCGGTGGCTCCCATGATAGGAACGCGCGTGTATTTACCAGTGTCATTCCCGAGTTTCTCGGCAATGCACTGATCGTAAAATTGATGCCGGGCGCTTCAGGTCAGGTCGGCACGGCTGCGGCTGCCAAGGCGAAGCCTGACGGGTATACGCTGCTGTTCACTCACAACTACTATGACCAGCTGCAAAAGCATGTCAAAAAACTGCCGTACAATACTGACAAAGCTTTTGTCACCGTCGGTAAATTGAATTCAGGCAGCTTTTCGGCCATCGTGCGCGCCGACAGCCCGTTCAAATCCTGGAAAGATTTGGTGAAGTTTGCCAAAGCCAACCCGGGCAAATTGAAATTTGCCCATTCAGGTAACTGGGGCGCCACCCATGCACCGGCTTTGCAGCTTTTCACCGAAGCCGGGATTGTTAAAGATGTCGTCATGGTGCCGTATAAGGGCGGTGGACCTTCCCTCAGGGGGTTCCTGGCCGGCGAAGCCGACTTTACCTTCCAGTTCAAGTCCACCATTAAGGCTCAGGGTAAAAAAGTCCGGGTGCTGATCAGCGCCGGTGAAAAAACGGCTTTCCCTGGCGTGCCGACCTTCAAGGATCTCGGCTACACGGCAGATATTGGTTTGATGCACCGCGTCCTAATGGCGCAGCGTGGAATCCCGGCTGATCGTCTGGCGAAACTGCGCGGCGCTATGACCAAATTGCAAGGTCATAAAACCTATAAGAAACTTATCAAAGCCATTGGCGAAATCACCGACTACGTACCTGGTGAAGCCTATGAAAAAGCACGCCCAATGCAAAGCAAGGCGTACAAAGCCATGGTTCAAGGCCTCATGAAGAAATAAAGACTTATAATACGCATCTAAAATTTGGCGCTCCCTAACGGGGGCGCTGTTTTTTTATGTAATTTCCCCGAATATTTGGTAAAGACGGGTGAAATCTTTTTCTGACATGCCGAATTTGACCGCCCGTTTCAGATAGGCATGGGTGTTTTTGCCCAGTTTGGCAGTGGTGCCAAACTTCGCCACCATCGTCATGGCCATACCCAGGTCCTTGTGTAGGTTGTAGACACTTGACCGGCCGTCCCAGGTCCCGCTTAAAATGTGGTTGGGGAAGCGCTGTTCGCTGATGTAACTTCTGGCGTTACCGGCATTGAAGACGTCAATCATATCGTTTAAGTCGATACCCGCCTTTTTTGCAATATGACCGGCCTCGCAGACGGCGAGAAAATTGGTGTGCACCACCATATTGAAAATTAGTTTCAAGGTGTGCCCAGCGCCCGATTTGCCCACGTGGAACAACTGTTCAGTAAATGGCGTAAGGTATTTCCGGGTTCGCTTATAAGCTTTTTTGTCACCGCCGATCATTAGAGAAAGCGTTCCCTTGTCAGCGCCGACGGCGCCGCCGGTCATGCCGGCATCCATATAGGTGACATTCTTTCTGGCCGTTTTTCTGGCCAATCTCTTGGTATTATCTGGATCAGACGTCGTGAGATCGTACAGGACGAGATTTCTCCGGACCGCCGACAGCATACCGTTTCGGCCCGACAGCAACTCCTCGATTTCCTTGGAGCCATGGACAACAAAAAAAATAACGGAACATTTGGCGGCCATTTCAGTGGGTTCGCAAATTGTTGCCTTTTTTCTGAATGGTTTTAAAGCCCGGTCGGATATGTCATAAACATGAACTTGGTATCCGGCTTTACTCAAATTGCGGGCGATGCCGCCACCCATATTGCCAAGACCGATTACCCCAACCTTACCCGTTTTAGAACTCATTATCTGATGTCTCTTCGTCGGTTCTTTCACAGTTTGCCGCCCGCTCCATGGCGGCACAGACGGCAGCAGCGTCCTCGTCGTGATGGCCTTGCGCCACGGCAGCGTAATAGGGTTGCAGAGCGGCCTGATAGATCGGCGTCGGCACCCGCAAATTATGGGCATGGTCAGAGATAAAGCGGGAATCCTTGATTGGTATGGAAAAGTTCATGCCCTCGTGGACATAATTGTTATTGGCCATCATGGCGCCTCTGGTTTCGAACATGGATGAGGATGATCCGGAACCGCTGATCACCTGATGAATCATTTTGGGGTCGAGGCCGGATTTCATGCCCAGAACCATAACTTCGGCGGCGACGCTGTTATGCACCAGGTTCAAGATATTGGCGCAGAATTTCATCTTCATGCCGCTGCCGAACGTACCCACATAAAAGCAGCGGCTGGCAAATCCCTGGATAACTTCCTCGGCTTCCTGGTAGGCGGACTCGTCGCCGCTGGCGAAAGCTGTCAGTTGCTTCTTGACGGCCAGTACACGATTGCCGCTTACTGGGCAATCCAGCATACGCTTGCCCGCATCAATCATAAAACTGTTGGCTTTTTCCTTTTCCTCGACGGGGAAAGTGCTGGTCTCAATGACGATCTGATCCTTTTCATCCGCCTTATCGATACCATCCTGTCCACCGTAGACTTCATGCAGAATTTCTATGGTCGGCAGGCAGGTAATTATGATATCGCTCCGTTCTGCTATATCCCGGGGCGAAGTACCGGACGTCATGCCGAATAGACCGAGTTCCGTCAGAATTTCCGGGCGGACATCGAATCCGACCACTTCAAATCCGCTTTCAATTAAATTGGGCACCATGGCGGAGCCCAGTACACCGAGGCCGATAAATCCGATTTTTTTGGTCATTCGTCTTCCCCTCATAAAAACGGGGGCAGCCCCTAACGATAGGACTGCCCCCTCCCCCAAAAAAAATTACAAATCCTTAACCACGTTCAGCGGCGTAGCGGTAATTGCTGGTTTCGCAATGGCTGACGCGTATTTCAACGGGACGTCCGTCCAGAATTCTGGCAACCCGTTCGATTTCCAGCAAAGGTGTGCCTTTTTTGATGCCGAGGAAC
This sequence comes from Rhodospirillaceae bacterium, assembly GCA_002725625.1. Classification (GTDB taxonomy): domain Bacteria; phylum Pseudomonadota; class Alphaproteobacteria; order Rhodospirillales; family UBA2165. Next base: position 30,368 of record PBQI01000016.1, read on the forward strand.
TCTGCCTCTTCCGTTGATGCTCCGACGGCTCTGAGATGTTCTTCTGCCTTGGATACCGTTATGCCGTAGTTAGACTGATAGAACCGGAAGAGGTTGTTGGGCGGTTCCACATCCGTGCCGAAGCCTGGGAAATGTTCCAGAGGCAGCGTGATATTTTCCATAATCGTCGGCACGTTGTTGAAAAATCGGACACGCCGGAACCTGACAACTTCTTCACCCGGTTCAAGTTGCAGTTTCTCGGCCTCTTCAGCAGTCGCCCGGACTTCGGCGCATTTCAGAATTTTGCTTTCCGGCAGCAGGCGCGAACCGTCGTTGCCGACAATGCTGAAATACAGGAATAGCGCCCGCCGTTCTGTGTGTTCCGAAACGAAGGTACCCAGGCCTTGGCGGCGGTATAAAAGATTTTCCGCCACCAGATCATTGAGTGCTTTGCGCACGGTTCCCTGGCTGACTTTGAGTTCGGCAGCCAATTGAATTTCCGAAGGCAGAGCGTCACCCGGCACCCAGACATTATCGATAAGCCGCTGTCGGATGATATTGTCCACCTGCTGGTAGAGGGGTTTTCTGCTCGTGTTTTTCGCCGAACGACGCTTTTTTGGGGCGGCTTTTTGGGCCGCCACCTTAACATTCATATTCGCTGCAGCAGCTCTCGTTTTCCTATTCATATCATCCAACATTTCACTTAAAATAGTCTTTTATAAGACTTTGCGATTTTCTTGTATTTGAGTATGCTACGCGTGTTGATGAAATTCAATTGGTCAATAAAAAAAACCAGCCGTTGTCCGAATTTTCTGATTTACGGTTAAGGAAAAAAAGACCTAAGCGGGGGCAGGGAGATGAAGTTAAATGTCAGAAACCACGATCATTAAAATTGACGACACGCCGGTGTTTGAACGTGGCGACGGTGTTAAAACGACATCGCTTGTCAGTAAGGATAAATGCGGCGCCCGCATTACCTCCGGTCTGACCAGTTTTCCTGTGGGTAAGGAGGTGCCGGTCCATTGTCACAACTGTGACGAGCAGGTGATCTTGCTTCAGGGCGACTGCGGAGTGGAGATCGAAGGCCAGCGTACGCCAGTTAAACCAATGGATACGACGTTTATTGAAGCGGGAAAATACCACCGTTTCGTGAATATCGGTGATACCCAGGCGATTATTTTTTGGACCTACGATTCTGACCATGTGACGCGAACTTTCGAAGCAAGCGGCAAAACCGTCGAACACCTCTCCGACGACGACGTGGTGACAACGACATAATATGTAATTCGGGAAAAGATCATGACTGGTGACGGCTCATCTGCCATGGCGGCTGCCACGGAATCTATCCGGCGAATCCCGGCGTTGGACATTGAATCTTTTATCCATCGCGCCTTCTTGAAGGCTGGGATGCCCGACGGCGATGCGAACATCGTGGCCCAGTTGATGGCGGATGCCGACTTGAACGGTTCCGACGGCCATGGCGTGTTCCGCTTGCCAGGATATATCAAGCGAATCTTGTCAGGTGGTTTAAACCTGACCCCCGACATCAAGGTGGAAAAAGAACGAGATGCCATGGCTCTGGTCAATGGCGATAACGGACAGGGCCATTTGGTCATGCGTTATTGCGCCCAAAAAGCGATGGAGAAAGCCAAACAAAGTGGCATTGCCTGGGTGGGGGCTCACCACAGCAATCATGCCGGTCCGGCCTCTCTTTACGCCAAGATGCCGCTGGCTGAAGATATGATCGGGCTGTACGCCGCCATCGGCAACGCTAATCATCTGCCGCCGTGGGGCGGGACGGAAATGCTACTCAGCACCAATCCCATTGCCTTCGCCGTTCCGGCCATGGAAGAACCGGACGTCGTGCTGGACATGGCGACGACGGTGGCAGCTTACGGCAAAGTGAAAGCAGCCGCCCAACGGGGTGAACAAATGCCTGAAGGCTGGATGATCGACAGGGAAGGTAATCCCCTTACCGATCCGACAAAATCAGACGAAGGATTTCTGCTGCCTATCGGCGGGCCTAAGGGGTACGGTTTGGCCCTGATGATTGGGCTTCTGGCGGGGACCCTGAACGGTGCCGCGTTCGGCAAGGATGTCATCGATTTCAATGCTGATTTCGTTACGCCGACCAATACCGGTCAATTTGTGGCCGCCATCAACATTGCTGCCTTTGCCGGTATTGATAATTTTAAACGCAGCGTTGATAGCGTCATCCGGTCCATGAAGACGTCGCCGACCTTGCCGGGCTATGACGAAGTGCATCTCCCCGGGGAACAAAGCCATCGAAAACGACTGGACCGGGCTGAAAACGGCGTGCCGCTGCACGATGGTTTGCTGAAGGTTCTAGCCGACTTGGCAGAAGAATTGGATGTCGGTCCCTTGGCGTGATTTTAAAGGGTAATCCAGGTGGCTTTGGCCAGCCCGCAAAGTTCGCCAGACGCTGAATACAGGGCAGTTCCGGAGAAGCATTTGCGTCCTTCCTGGTAAATATGCCAGCCTATGGGAATGTAGCCTTCACCGGCTTTGACCGGCGCCATTATCTTCGCTGCCAGGCGCCCCAGAATAATCGCCGAATCCGTGTCATCCATGGCGGCGACACCACCAGGACAATCCAAGGCTGCCCAGACGAATTCAGATTTCACGAACCCCGTGTCGTCCGCCAAATCGGGGGCCGGTATCCATGTGGCAGCCAGAATTTCCGATTCCAGTAAAGGACCGGCGAATATCTTTAATCCGTCTTCGGCGGGACGTCGGGGTCCGCAAACAAAACATTGCGGATAGGGGTGGTGGTGAAACCCGCTATAACGGGTACTGGCATCTGCAGCGGTGGCGAAGTTCGGCGGCGACGGCAAATCCAATGTGAACTCACAAGGTTTGGCTTCAGCAATCAGCGTATCCTCGTGCCACATGGCGAGTTGGTCATCAGTCCCAGGGCGGATATCCAGCGGTACGCCCAGCGGTATGGGCTGGCGCAGGGTAACCTCGGCATCGCCTTCGATTAAGGCAGCCAGCCGGCCGCAGGAATAGCCGCCATTGCCGGATCCGGTGGGCCCGTTGAAACGCGGGTCAATGGTGATGCTCTCGCCGATGGGGAGCCTCCGCCCTTGTTGCCAGTCCGTTACTTATAAAACTCTTCCGGATCAATTGGCAGCGCAATCTCCTTGCCGGTCTTGGCCGATAAATCCATTGCCATGGTGTGGAGCAGGTTGTTGTGTCCTTCCTTGGCTGTGGCGTGGGGGGTGGGTGTGCCCATCATGATACGGCTGAACCAGCCAATGGTTTCCTCGCGCATTGGGCCGTATAGCTGGTTGTTCCACAAATCACCCGGCGGATAGGATGTGAGGAAGTCCACATGGCGTTCGGGTGCCTCGTAGCCGCCGGAAATATAGCCGCCAGGAAGTTTTTCTTCGGTCGCCAGGACCAGATCGCGGTGGGTATCTTCAATATCGATAACACCTTTCTCACCGACAATACCGATTTCCAGACCATAGACCGTACCCGGCCAGACTTCCGGCAGAGCCCAGCAGATGTTCATGGAAAAGAGGGTGCCGTCATCCATGGTGAAAATTCCGAGCGTGGAATCCTTGGTGCCCCATTCGGACAGCACCTTGTCGACCGATCTGGCGTACACGGACGCAGGCGTCTTGCCCTCCATCAGCCACATGGACATATCGAGACTGTGGGTACCGGATACCACCATGGGGGTCAGGTTATGGCGTTCATTGGTTTTCGCGATGGTAGCAATGGGCACCATGCGGTTCATAAAAGCGCGTGTGGTGACGGTATGAACGTCGCCGATCTGGCCGTTCTGCAGACGCTCCTTGACGGCCAGGAAGCGACGGCGAAAGCGCTGAGTGTAACCGATGCAGGCATCAAGACCTTCACCTGTAATGGCATCCAGGATCTGCAGACTCTCCCTTGCTTCGGTTGCCAGCGGCTTTTCGATGAAGAGCTTGTGCCCCCGTTCCACTGCCATCAGAGTGGGTTCCGTATGCTTATTTTCCTCGGTGATGATCATTGTAGCGTTGACCTCTGATCGCTTGATCAATTTTTCGGCATCGGCCGTAAAAAAATCCGCATTGACCTCTCTAGCCAGCTGGCGGCCAAGCTCCTCGTTAACGTCGCATAAACCCAACCATTTAATACCCGGGTATTCCCGCGCGTATTTAGCGCGAATTCTACCGATGGTGCCGCAGCCGATGATCGCAAGGCCAATTTCATTTACGGTATCAGTCATTATTTCCTCAATATATTAAAAACCTACTATTTGCCCCGTCTGAAGATGCCGTCATAAAACGTATAGATGACGACTAGCAAAAGGATTGTGCCGATGGGACGATCTATCAAAACTTCAAAAATTCCCTTATCTTCAAATACCAACAGCGCCCGGCGGAAGTTTTCATCGGCCAGCGGTCCCAAAATTACCGCCAGCACCATGGGTGCCAGGGGAAACCCAAAGCGGTGCAGGATATAGCCAACAATGCCGGCGATGAACATCAAATATACGTCGAAATAATTCAAATTGACCGCAAAGGCGCCCATCATGCAAATTGGTATGATTAACGGCATCAACAGGGTGCGCGGCAAACTGAACAATTTGACGCAGGGTTTTATGAGCGCAATGGCCATGCCATACATCAGAAAGTTGGCGATAATCAGACCAATATAAATGTAAAAAATGATGCCGGGATTTTCCGTTTGAATGGTAGGTCCGACGACCACGTTTTTCATCTCAAGTGCCGCCAGGATCGCTGCCGCTGCCGCATTACCGGGAATACCCAAGGTTAGGGTCGGTAGCATTGAGCCGCCGATATTGGCATTATTGGCAACTTCAGCGCAGACGATGGCTTCGTAGGAGCCTTTGCCCCATTTCTGGCGCTCTTCATCACCGGCCCGGCGGCGACCGATGTCATATGACAAGAACGAAGCGACATTGGCCCCGGCACCCGGAATAGCGCCAATGATGGTGCCGATAATACCG
>PBQI01000017.1 GCA_002725625.1 Rhodospirillaceae bacterium
TTTGTTTCGCCGTAGCTGAGACTGGGGGCTAGATAAAGCCGTCGCCAACTGGGCTGGCGGACACGCACATCCCGCAAGATAACCCGGCGGGCGGCGTTGTGGGGCGGTTCCATGGTGCGAGTTCTAGGGGGCACTGGTTTGGCCGCAATCACACCATAGTATTTCTCCGCCAGAGGGCGTAATTTCGCCGCCGTAACATCGCCGGCGACCACCAGGATGGCATTGTTGGGCCGGTACCAGGCATCATAAAATGTAAGTAAATCCTCGACGGACAAGCCTCGGATTTCATGATCCCAGCCAATGATTGGGTCACGATATGGGTAGTTGATGAACAATGCTGCATTGATCTGCTCACCCAGTTTAGCGGCAGGTGAGTTGTCGGTGCGGGAGCGACGCTCTTCCAGGACGACCTGCCGTTCGGGCTCGATCTGATCCTTATCAATGATCAGATTACGCATCCGGTCGGCTTCCAGTTTCATCACAATAGGTAGACGGTCGACGGCGACATTTTGATGGTATCCGGTATAGTCATAGGAGGTGAAGGCGTTGTCCCGGCCACCGTTGCGGGCCACGGTTTTGGAGAATTCACCCGATTTCAGATTCTTGGTTGCTTTGAACATGAGGTGCTCAAAAAAATGGGCGATGCCGGATTTGCCTCTTGGCTCATCCGCAGAGCCGACTTTGTACCAGACCATATGAGTGACGATGGGCACCCGGTGATTGGGGATGACTACCACCTGCATACCGTTTTTAAGGGTGAAGCTTTCCGGGTTGAAAACGCCTGCATATGCCGGGTTGGACGGAAAGGAAGATAGTCTGAGTAAGATTAAAATAATAACCGGAATAAAAAATGATTTTGATGTCATGTTACGCCCGTTTGGCCGTTATGTTCGCATCGGTTTATGATCGATATAGTCTGTCAGCTAACGGATCAAGCCGCCTCTCGCCAAAGTGAAGGCATCCCAGTTAAATGCCATAAAAAAATCATCCATCAGGAACCACGGATGGTAGCGGAATTAGTCGAATATGCCTTCGAGTAAAGCTTTGGATTTCCGTTTAATCGTCGGTACGGCACCGGTGTTCAAAGGTTTACCCAGCGCCCGATTTTCGCTTAAACGTTTGTTTTCCTTTATTGGATCGACGGCGACGCCGAATTTTGCCGGATTCTGCCAAAATACCAATTTTTCCGTAAATTTTTTGCTTTCATCAGCGAGTATCGATGTTTCCTCGTTCACCAGCCACCGGATGGAAGGGTCGGAATTTGTGGCGCCGGTTAGTTGCAGCACAGAGCGTTCACCAGGGCTGAGACGCGACAGGTCGGTCGCATCGCCCACTTGTCGAACCGGAGATTTCCGGCCGATTCCAAGCGCCTGGACGGCGCGGTCTCGGGGATTAACAGCTTGGGGCCGCTCCGCCCCAGGTGTCGGCGGGCGCAAGCCGAAATCGGGCGGCAAACTGAGAGGCGCTCGCTGATAGACGGTAAACTCGTCCGGCGCATCCTTGGTCTGACCCAGGGCCCGCTTGGTTTCCTCGCAGCCGCTGAGTAGGGCGACCAAAGCCAACAGACATAGAACTGGAAAGACTTTATATTCCATCACTTTATTATAAAGATCCCGCATCAAAATTCCTATTGCTCATCTTGTTCTATTCTATTCTCATCTGGCCGACGAGAAAACAGCGAATCTAAAATTATTATTGCAGCACCGATGAAGATAAAACTGTCGGCGCCGTTGAAAGCCGGCCAATGGTAGCCGGACAGGTGAAAATCCAAAAAATCAACCACAGCACCATGGACGGCACGNTCGATGACATTGCCGAGAGCGCCGCCGATTATCAAACCTAGTCCNGCCGCCAGCCAGCGATTGTCTGCTTTGCGCAGCCAGAAAANAAGGAACACNACGATGGCGATGGCTAGCAGGGACAAAAACCAGCTGTTGAAGCTGCCGCTGTTATTAAAAATACCGAAACTNATACCGGTGTTCCATGTCAGGACCAGATTGAAAAAAGGTGTCACAGGGATTGATTGGGGCGGCCTCATGATATCGAGAAATATCCACCACTTGCTGACCTGATCGACAACGATCCCGGCGAGAGCGATCATCAGGCCGAGGCGCAGGAAAGAAGGACGGTCTGTTATTGCCGGCACTGTCATACCTGGCACCACCATCTATTCAGCAGCGGCCGGGAAGTTCTCGACCGCGTCGGCACAACGTTCACAGATTTCATCATGACCGGCAACCGAACCGACTTCGGGCATGACCCGATAACAGCGCACGCATTTGTCACCTTCGGCCATTTGCGGAACTACGGCGACGTCTTCTACGTCTTCCAAAGTAAAGGCGCCTGCCGGCGGTGTATCCGCCAACAATACGGTATCGGATGTGATGGTAATCTCAGCTAAATCCAGTCCTTCAAGCACTGCAATATAGTCCTCGGTTGTATAAATTGCTGGATGGGCCTGCAGACTCGAACCAATTCTTTTTTCCGCCCGTTCAATTTCCAGTGCGCCCGTGACGACACGTCGAAGGTCCCTAATTTTTGACCATTTTTCCGCCAGAGCTTCATCCTTCCAGTCCGCCGGGATGTTTGGGAAGAAGCGCAAATGAACGCTGTCTTCGTCGCTTGGGAAGCGCGCCAGCCAGGCTTCTTCAGCGGTAAAGCAGATGAACGGTGCCAGCCAGGCCGTCAGACAATTGAACAATTCGTCCAGCACCGTTCTGGCGGCGCGGCGTTTAAGGGAATCCCGGCGCTCGCAATAGAGGGCGTCTTTGCGAATGTCGAAATAGAAGGCTGACAAATCCACCGTGCAGAAATTATGCAACTCCGTGAACAGAGGATGGAATTCATAAGTCTCACAGACGTCCCGCACCTTGGCATCCAGTTCGTGAATACGGTTCAGGACCCAGCGGTCAAGTTCGGGCATATCGGCAACCGGCAGCCGCTCGTTATCGTCAAATTCGTTCAAATTACCCAACAAGAAACGAAGCGTGTTTCTCAGCCGCCGGTAAATATCGGAGTGATGCTTGACGATTTCCTTCCCGATGCGCAAATCCTCGGTATAGTCAGATCCGACCACCCAGAGGCGCAGGATATCGGCGCCGTTCTGATTTATGACGTCCTGGGGTGAAGTGATGTTGCCCAAGGATTTGGACATCTTCTGACCATCTTCGGCCATCACGAAACCATGGGTGAGTACGGCCTCATAAGGCGCGCGTCCCCTGGTGCCGCAGGATTCCAGCAGAGAGGAATGAAACCAGCCCCGATGCTGATCGGAACCTTCGAGATAAAGCGACGCCGGCCATTGCAGATCATCTCGGTCTTCCAGGACGAAACCATGGGTCGAGCCGGAATCGAACCAGACATCCAGGATATCGTTGACCTTTTCATAGTCATCAACGTTGTAGTCGTTACCCAGAAAACGTGACGAATCGGATGAGAACCAAGCATCTGCGCCTTCCGCCTCGACGGCCTCGACGATGCGGTCAATGACAGCTTGATCGCGCAGTGCGTTGCCACTTTCTTTATGAACAAAAACGGTGATCGGCACACCCCAGGCCCGTTGCCGGGACACGCACCAGTCGGGCCGGCTTTCGATCATGTCGTGGAGCCGGTTGCGGCCGGATGAAGGGAAGAAGGTGGTACCGGCAATGGCGTCCAGGGCCGTCTGCCGGAGACCGGTATTCTCCATGGAAATGAACCATTGCGACGTATTGCGGAATATCAGAGGTTTTTTCGAACGCCAGCTGTGCGGATAGCGGTGGACCAGTTGGCCCCGCGCCAACAAGCGGCCCGCCACCTGCAGTTCATCGGCCACCTCGCCGTTGACCTTGTAGACATGTTTGTCGGCGAACAGGGGAACATGGGCGTAAAAACAGCCGTCTTCACCGACGGTCTGCGGCACTTCAATATTGTTGGCCATACCTAGAACCCAGTCATCGGCACCGTGACCCGGGGCGATGTGGACGATGCCAGTGCCTTCTTCGGTGGTGGCAAAATCGGCTGCCAGCGCTGGCGCTGTAATACCGTCATAGCCTTGGTCGGTAAATGGATGAGCGCAAATAACACCGTCCAGTTCTCTGCCCTTGCCTTCCCAATGAACGGTTACCTTTTCTATTTTTGTCTGGCTGGCAAATTCGTCATAGCGTGACACGGCAACGATCAACCGCTCCCCGATTTCCGCTAGACTATCTTCACCTGTTTCCGTGACCTCGATCACCCGGTAATCAATATCGGGTCCATAGGCGACTGCCCGGTTACCAGGAATGGTCCATGGCGTGGTAGTCCAGATGACGATGCAGGCGCCGGCAAACTGATCCGGGCCTTCAATCACGGGGAAGCGGACGAAAATTGTTGTCGAGGTATGGTCGTTATATTCTACTTCGGCTTCGGCCAAAGCAGTTTTCTCTACGGGCGACCACATCACCGGTTTGGCGCCCCGGAAGAGGCTTCCGTTCATCAGGAACTTACCCAGTTCGCGGACGATCTGGGCTTCAGCGGGATAGGTCATGGTGGTGTAGGGATTGTCCCAATCGCCGATGATACCCAGGCGCTTGAATTCGTCGCGCTGCACGTTAATCCAATGCTCGGCAAAATCGCGGCATTCCTGGCGGAACTCAGCGATCGGCACTTTGTCCTTATCTTCCCCTTTTTTGCGGTATTTTTCCTCGATTTTCCACTCAATGGGCAAACCATGACAGTCCCAACCGGGCACGTAATTGGAATCTTTGCCGAGCATTTGCTGCGACCGGGATATGACATCTTTCAGGATTTTGTTGAGGGCATGGCCAATATGGAGGTGGCCGTTGGCATAAGGCGGACCGTCGTGGAGAATAAATTTCTCTTTGCCCGCAGCTTGTTCGCGTTGCTTCCGGTAAAGGTCCAGTTTTTCCCAGCGATCCAGCAAATCCGGTTCACGTTTGGCCAGACCGGCTTTCATGGGAAATTCGGTCTTGGGCAGATAAACGGTAGTTTTATAGTCTACACTCATTTTTTAATCTCATTAGCCAAAATATCTTTGGCTGACTTTTGATCAACGGTAATTTGAGATTTCAAATCCTTGATACCGCCAAATTTCTGTTCCAGTCGAATAAAGTCGACCAAGGCGACGCGCAGGTGTTCGCCGTATATTTCCTGATCGAAGTCAAAAATATGGGTCTCCAGGAGGCATTTTTTGCCTTCGAAGGTGGGTCTATAACCCAAATTTGCGATGCCGTCATGCCAAACCGTATCCGCGCTGCGGTCCAAACCCGCCCGAACGGCGTAAACGCCCGTGGCAGGATGGGAATTTGAATCCACTTCAACATTAGCGGTGGGAACGTTAATGGTGCGTCCCCTTTTGTCGCCTCGGGCCACGCGGCCCTCGATTTCGAAATCACGGCCAAGAAGCCGGGCGGCATCACGCGGCTTGGCGTCAATCAAAAACTGGCGGATTCGGGTCGACGAAATCGGCTCGTTTTTTTCATCCAGGACTTGTTCGACACTGGTAGCGTTAAAGTTCAATTCTTTCCCCTTGTCGGCTAAAAACTTGGTATCACCGCCGCGCTTATGGCCGAACAGGAAGTCATAACCGGAAACGATATGATTGGCTTGGAATCCGCCCAGCAATACGTCGGCAACGAATTTGTCAGCCGAAATACTGGCGAGGGCTTCATCAAAATGCAGTACGACCAGGAATTCGACACCCAAATTCTCAATGTGCCGCACTTTAATGTGAAAAGGGGTCAGCCGAAACGGCGCTTGATTTTTCTGGAACAGTAGACGGGGATGAGGCTCAAATGTCAGCACACCCCACGGCCGCCCTTCGTCGCGGGCGATCCTGCCGGCTTCGTTGATAACTTCCCGGTGGCCGCGATGAACGCCGTCAAAATTGCCGATGGCGATAACGCCATTCAAATAGTCGGCAGCTAAGTCCTCATAATGTCGGTAAATACGCATGGGGGCAGGAAATTGTCAGCGATACTCGCTTTGGTCAAGGCATAATAAACGCTTTACCAACGCACTGATTGCGCCCTATGGCCGATCATCTGCCTTTGCCGTTGTCAGCACATGTCGCACAGGTCAAAATTTTCTTTTTTTAGTTGTTTAAGCTTACATTTGCCTTTATTTGCCAATTTGTTAAGGGTTTACCTAGGAACTATCCAGAATATGACCCGGATCACGAGCGGGCGGAGTAAAATTGAGTGGATCTGAACTGGAGACTTATTGTTATCCTCGTTGTCGTCTGTATCGTCGGCTTCGCCAGTTTGACTATCTGGCAGCATTTCCAACTACAGAATGCCGCAAAACGTATCGACGCATTTGACCTGGCTTTGGAACGGCTGGAAGAGAATAAAATCGATACGGCCAAGGCGGTAGCCCGGGTGCTTATTCAACAGGATGCCATTAATGAAAACCTCGGTATCAAAAAATACGACGGTAAAGGTAAAGCGGTCGGAGCCCCGTTAGTCGGGCAAAGCGGCGCGCCCGAACTGCAATTTCCGGTTGGTTGTACGCCGGATGTCAATTGCTGGGTCTTCAACTATGTTGATGTCGACAAAGAAACTGCGAAGAGCAAAGATTTTTCCTGCGGCAATTTAACGTATGACAAACATAAGGGGACGGATTTTGCCATTCGCGATCTGATAGCCATGGCCAGCGGTGTCCCGGTTTTAGTGGCGGCGCCGGGTAAAGTGGTCGGTGTGCGGGACGGCATGCTGGACGTTAATTTTCGTAATGTTGATCCGAAAGTTATTCAAAAAAAGGAATGCGGTAACGGTGTCCGGATTGCCCATAAGGACGGATGGTTTACGCAATACTGCCATATGCGGAAAGGCAGCATCAGCGTCAAAAAGGGAGATGAGGTAAAAGCCGGTCAAGTTATGGGCTTGATCGGCCTGTCAGGGAAAACCGAATTCCCCCATCTGCATTTCCAAGTCAGCCAAGGCAAGCTAATCGTCGATCCATTTGTCGGCTTGAAAAAGGCCGCAGCCTGCAGCGATACATCAGGTTCGCTGTGGGGCGCCACAGCTCGAGCCGTTTTGCCCTATCAGAGTTCGGTTATCTACAGCGGCGGCTTTTCCAACACCTGGCCCCTGGCCGACGGCGTCCACAAAGGCCTCTACCGCAATGCAGAATTGGCGCGGGATTCGTTGAAGCTAATTCTTTGGTTTGCTATCCGCAACAGCAGAGAAGGCGACGAAGTGAACATTTTGCTAAAAGCGCCGGATGGAAAGACAATCGGTGAGGAATCAAATACTCTGAAAAAACCGCAAAGCCGGGATGTTAGGGTCTTTGCTGTAACCAGCAAGGGCGCCTGGCCGCCGGGGGTCTATAAAGGCGAGATAGCCATGAGCCGCCGGGAAAACAATCAAACAGTCACAATCAAATCCAGCCGCAAGGTCACGATCAAATAGATTTCTCGGAAAAATTTTGCGCGCCAATGCCGCTCTAGTTTTGCTTCTTCTCAGGAGGGCTCGCGGTGGCCTTTGACCATGAACAGAATTCCTGAACAGACAAAAACTGCCCCCAGAACATGATAGGCGAATAATTGTTCTTCAAGGAAAAGGATGGCCATGATAGCGCCGAATACCGGCAGGAGATTAACGAAAATTCCCGACCGGTTTACACCCACCACTCGGTTGGCCGCATTCCACAAATAGACCGGTATTAATGAAGTCATAACCGAGAGGAACAGCAACGCTATTGCGACTTTCCAGCTGAAGGTAACGGGCATCTAGATGATCGATTCGGCGGTGTAAAACGGCAACACCTGAAGGCTACCGAAAATAGTGACGGCGAACATAATGCAGGAGAGACTGATTCTCCGCGGCAGTTGTTGAAGCGTGGTGGCATAAAAGGCGTAACCGAACACGGCCACACCAAATATTAAATCACCCTTGTTGAATTCCAAATTCGCTAATACCTGGAAATCAGCACGGGATATCATGATCAGGATGCCAATTGCTGCCGCAATGATCCCAGCAGTTTGAATTTTCGTCAGTTTGATTTTTAGCACCAGCCAGGCCGCCAACACGGTTGTTGTCGGCTGCGTCGCATTGACCAATGAGGCGTTGGTGGCGGTCGTGAAATTGACGGCCACCAATGAAATGGTGCTGGCCCCGATCATAAAGAAGCCCATTGCCGCCAGTTGCTTCCAGGCGGATAGGATCAGCGGTAGCTCCGACTTTAATTTCGGCGCCGCCAACGGAATTAAACATATAGCGACGATGGTCCAGCGCTAGAATGAGGCGCCGATGGGCGGAATGGTCTCGTGAATGCCACGACCGACAACCAGGCCGCTGGCCCAGCCAAGCACTGTGGTCACCAGCATGACATAAGCGAGGGCCGGACCGATCGTAATCGGACCCAATTTTATCGGAGATAGTTGTTCGGGCATGACGGCCTTTAATGACCTACGGATTCCAGGGCTTCAAGGAAAAACCGTTCATGTTCACTGATGGCCCGCATGTCGTTGAAGATCAGTGCTTCAGCCTCTCTGATCCGATCTTCTAGGGACGACCGTTTTGCCGCATCGGTTCCGAGGGCGACGGCAATGGCGGCGAAATCATCGCCGTCTTTTGCTATAGCGTCCGCCAATCCCATTTGGCGGTAGAAGCCCAGCGATAACCTGGATTTAACAAAAGGACCCGGCAAGGTGACAACCGCCGTGCCAAGGGCAAAGCTTTCCAAAGTGGTATTGCCACCACAGAAAAAAGGCGTGTCGAGAATGACGTCCGCGTTGTGCAGGAGGTGGAAAAAATCCTCTTCACTTAAACGGGGCAGGAATTTAATGCGGTCGCAGTCGTCACCGATGAATTCCGAAAAACGCCCAGATAAAAGACTGCTCCATTTCTCCTCCTGGCCTTCAATCAGGATGATTTTTCCAGCGGGATCACCTTTCAATATACTGGCCAGAGTTGGATCAAATTTGGGGTGAAATTTAAACAGGCTTTGAGCGCAGACATAGAGGGTCGCCTGTTCTGGAAGGCCGAGTTCGGCGCGGGATTTCCAGGGTGCCGGTAGCTGAGGTTTCCGGTAACTGGTGGTGATGCAGGGCAGCCGCACCAGTTTCTCACTGTAGTATTTGTCGGCATCGCCGGTTTCGAACAGCGTGCTCGAAATAAAATAATCCATGGCCGGGATTCCAGTGGTGACCGGATGGCCCCAGGTCACACACTGCACCGGTGCCAGGCGGGAAAAGGCTAGGAAGTAGCTGAGAGGTTCCATGCCGATATCAGGGTAATAAAGTATGTCTAACTCTGCGGCGGCAACTGCAGCCCGAACAGCGTTGAGATTTGGCGCTGGAAAAAAAATATGATCGGCGCCAGCGGCGATTTCATCAATGACCGAATCCTTCCCGCGTTTATCAGGACCCAGGCAATAGACAAAACTTTCAAATTGGGCTTCGTTAATCTGGGTGATCAGATTGCGGTTCAGTTTGCCAATGGTGTGGTTGCCGAGATGGGCCGATAGAAAGCCGATGCGTATTTTCCCCCCCCGCCGTGGGGAGGCTTGACGGCAATGACTGGCGGTGAATGATAGTTCAGGACAGGCTTGCAGGTAGGCGTGGGCTAGTTTTTCCTGAATGTCCCGGTCGTCGAGGCCGTGATAGGCGGGAAGAAAGCTGGTCATGCCGATATCGGCCGATGGGTTGTCGAGGTTTAAATCCAGAGACGCCAGTTCATTGACTTTGCCGACCAGGCGCCGGCGTGCTTGCTCCTGCTCTGCCGTCGAGCGGGGGATCACCGGTAGTGCCAGGGCGTCGACAAACCGGAGGGCAGCATTGTCGGGATCGGTGACCAGCGCCTTGCCCAGGAGCGCCAGCGCCGCCTGATACTCGCCCTGGGGTAAAAGCATCCGCGCCATATTGCCCATGACATCTGCGCTGTTGGGCACCAAGCTGTTAGCTTTCTCAAAACAGGCGAGTGCCTCCTGCGACCGCTTTAGTTTTTGCAGGACGTTAGCCAGATTATTCAGTGCTTCAATATCGCCGGGATTAATCTCCAGGGCCCGGACAAGAGGTGCCTCGGCGTCGGCCGGCCGGCCTTGTTCCAGCAAGCAAACGCCGAGATTGTTCAGTGCCTGAAGGTGATCGGGTTGGATCTGCAAAATTTTATCGTATTCGATTGCCGCTTCCTCAGTACGTTCCAGCTTCTGCAAGACAACCGCCAGATAAAACAATGCGTCGGGATCGTCCGGCGATGTGCCAACGGCGACTTGCAGTGATTTTTCGGCCTCGTCGAGCCGTTTTAATTTCCAAAGGATCAAACCCAGATTGTAGTGAGCGCCGAAAAGGTTCGGTTGGGTGGCAATGGCGCGTCTGATCAGATCAGCGGCCTCATCCGATTTCCCCTGTCCGTGGCGGATCTGGCCCAACAGGTGCAGAGCATCCGGGTTTTCATTGCCGCTGTCGATGACTTGGCGGTATATCTCTTCTGCTTCGGCCAGCCGCCCGGTGCGGTGATACTCGACGGCGGTGCGCACAAGGCTTTCCGGGGAAGCGCCGGAAAGGCCGGGAGGTTGGTTGGTCGGCGAATTCATTTTAGACCACTAGCATATTTGCCGGGTGGAGGCGATAATGAGGCGTCAGTAAATTTGGAGAAAAATGGATTTTGCGAAAATGAATGATCCGTACCAGGACTATTTTTCCAGCTTTAATGAAATATGCAGCCCGGTGTCGGAAGCCGATGAATTGTTCGCGCCTGGGCAAGGAAATACCTATCAGGAAGTTTATGCCGGCGAACAATTCGAGTGTTCGGATCCCATCAATCTGGCGGGGCACGAATATGGGGAATTATTTACGGGTTCTCCGATCATTCATCACTATAGCCGGTCTCACGGTTCCGATCCGGT
>PBQI01000018.1 GCA_002725625.1 Rhodospirillaceae bacterium
AAAATTTCAGCGCCGATGAGATCAGGGACGCGACGCCATGAACCTCCGGAACGGAACCACGGACAGCGACAATATGACGCCTCAGTCGCAGCGGGTTCTGGAGTGCCAGAATGTCAGCCGCGATTTCAAAGTCGGGAAAAAATTATTTAACAAGGCCCTGGATCTCAAGGCCGTTCAGAATGTCAGTATGAACGTCAATCGGGGCGAAGTCTTGGCTGTGGTTGGCGAATCGGGCTGCGGCAAGACCACCCTGACCAAAATGATGCTGGGTCTTCTGCCCGTGACCTCAGGCGAAATATTGTTCGAGGAAGAGCCGATCAGCGGCATCGATATCCGTTCGATTGCCAAAAAAGTTCAACCGGTTTTTCAGGACCCTTATTCTTCGCTCAACCCGCGCAAAACCCTTGAAGCCATTATATCCTTGCCGATGAAGGTACACGGTATTGGCACCGCCGAGGAAAGACGCGGGCGTGTACTGGAGATTATGCGGCTGGTGGAATTACCGCCCCGTTTTCTTCATTCCTATCCCAATCAGCTTTCCGGGGGCCAGCGGCAACGCGTGGCAATCGCGCGCGCCTTGATCATAAATCCCAGCATTCTTATCTGCGACGAGCCGACCTCGGCTCTGGACGTTTCGGTCCAGGCCCATATCCTCAACCTGCTGATCGATCTGCGCCAGGAACTGAACCTCACCTACGTGCTGGTCAGCCACGACCTCGCCGTGGTCGAACTTTTGGCCGACAAGGTCGCGGTAATGTATTTGGGCAGACTGATCGAGTACGGGCCGGGCCAGCAGATTTTCAATAGTCCCCGGCATCCCTATACCAAGCTACTTCTGGAATCCGTTCTTACACCCGAACCGGGGAAAGGATTACCGGAGATTGCCCTAGGGAAGGAATTTCCCAATCCGCTCAATCCGCCCAGCGGTTGCGCTTTTCACCCCAGATGCACTGAAGCCACCGAGCAGTGCAAAATAACGCGTCCGGTTCTGACTGTCGAAAACGGCCAGTCAGTAGAATGCCATCTCTTCAGCGATTAGATTATCTAGGCCTAAGCTCTTTTCATGTGTCCATGTATACGGACCGGCATGTAGACGCCTGCTTTGATGGAGGAGAACTTCATAAAGAAATCACCCGCCACAGACGTTAATCCGATCAAGGCCAGCAAAGCCGGCGACAACGGCGCAATGATCCCGGCCATGAGAAACGTCGGCACTACCAGACCTATCACCAAAATACCTCCATAGAAGTAGATGGCCAGGCGTCCTGCGAGAATTTCATGCAAAGAGGCGCGCGCGGTTTCATCGCCGCTGCTCAAGGCACCTTGAATCTCGAACAGCCAAAGAATGATGACCGAGGCCGTCACAGCAATCCAGATAACCAGAATTTCCGAACCGGACCCCACCACTTCGCCCCGCAAGGCCAATGACAGGAGAAAAGCCGCCGCTCCGCCGCGGAAGGCGTAGGAAATATAGAGCACCGGATGCAGGGTCGAGTTCCAAAAGGGAATGGCCTTCGAAGCCGTGTAAACAAATCCCATATAGACGATCAGGACAATCGACCCGGCCATTGAAACCACCATACCGAACTGCGACCACACTGAGTTAACCGACCAAAGGGCATCACCGAACAAATGTGGCGGCAGATAAATTAAGCTACCGATCAGAAATAGGGTCAGCCCCCAAAAGCCGCGGGACACCCAGGAGGTTGCGGTCCGCAGCATCATTTTCAGGAACCGCTCCGGCCGGGCGAGGTTGAACAGATGTGCCAATCCGCCTAATCCGGCCAGGATGAATCCGGCGATCAGAGATATTACATCGTGGTAAAAGAGACCGAACAGCCAGGCTCCGGACGCGACACCGACCAGAAAGTGACCGTAGATCAAAAAAGCGCCGCGGCCTTCCGCCCACTCCCTTTGGGGTCGGTATTCGGACTGAAAATCTTTCAGTAATATTTCGTATCGTCCACCGGATGGCGACATAACAATTTCTCCCCCTTAATTAGGCCGGCAAATAATAGACCCGCGGATTGGTGCCTTTTTCCGGATGTAACGGAAAACCGCTACGCTCCCGGATCAGCCGCGACACTTCGCTGGTGGGATCGTCGAGATCGCCGAAATAACGGGCAATGGTTGGGCAATTTTCAACGCAAGCAGGATCCTTACCGTCCCGTACTCGTTCACGGCAGAAGTTGCACTTCATCACCACGCCTTCCTGGTGGCGTTCGACCCGCGCCTCTTCATAAGGTGTCGCACCGGCGTCACCATAGTAGTTCCGTTTTTCGTCATTGAAGTACCGGTTGGAATACGGACAGGCCAGCATACAGGTCCGGCAGCCTACACACATATCAGGATCGATATCGACGATACCGTCTTCTTCCCAAACGAAGCTGGCACCGGTGGGGCAGACATCGACGCAGGGTGGGTCGTCACAATGGTTACACAACACCGGCAGGAAAATAGTCTGCGCGGTCGGATAGGTGCCCTCTTCCTGTTTATGAACCCGGGCAAAAAAAACACCGGGTGGTGTGCCGTTTTCGGCCTTACAGGAAAGCTGACAGCCGTAACAGCCAATACACCGTTTCAAATCGATCACCATGCCCCATCTCATGATACGGCCTCCACTTTGGTTACCTTCACTTTGACGCACAGATCCAAGGTCAGATTGGAGGGGCTTGAATGGTGCCAGTCCAGTTCGATCAGATCGTTAAAGAAAACGCCTTTTCCTTTGGCCGTCGGCATCTCCTTGGCCCAGTGGCCGGCGCAAGCGCCGATCCCAAGACCTTCGGGGTGCATGGTTTCGGTAAGGTGAATTTTGCCTTCAACCTTCCGGCCATATTCGTTTTCCACCCAGACCCGGTCACCCGACTTCAATCCCTTTTCCCGGCCGACACCGGCGTTGATGGCGATGTTGTAGGAATAGGGATCCAGCTGGGCGGCTTCGTCCAACCAAGCGTTCTCCATGGTCAGGCTGTTGGTATGAACGATATCGCGATAATAAAAGGCGATGAAATCAAAGTCCTCGTGCTCGCATTCATGAGAGGGGCACGGCAACCAGTCGGGTAGCGGGCTGTAATATTCCTTGGGGATATCAAGTCCCTTAGGGCTGGAGATCGCCATGGTCTTTTCCCAGATATCGGGCATCCATTCCCAATACAGAGGAACCCGCACGTCGGTGAAGGCCCGCCAGTAAACTTCCTCCGGCGTTTTGTCCCATTTGACCAGACCGTGTTCCTTGAAATAGTCCAGTCCCTTGTCCGGCCCGAATTTATCTTTCAAATCAAGATCGGAAATTTCGGCAAAAGTATATTTGCGGTCCAGTTCCAAGCGGTTTTCACCCTGCAGATCGAACCAGGCGTTGTAAGAGGCATTCATATCCGGCGTGATACCGATGCGGTCGCCCAGTTCCAGCAAGACGTCGGCAAACAATCGACGCTCACCGGCCGGTTTCACCACTTCCTGGCGGATCGGCCAACACCATTCCCCGAGCCCGGCGGGCAGGCTGAAGATAAAGGGGAAGTTCGACCGTGAATCGGTAGTCTCCAGATAGCCGCAATCGGGCAGGACGATATCGGCGAATTCGGACGTTTCGGTGAGGAAAATATCGAACGAGACCATAAACTTGAATTTTTTCAAGGACGCCTCGACAGCATCCTTGTTGCCGACGCTCATGATCTGGTTGGCGCCGAGATTGATCATCATTTCCGGCCGGTAGTCCAGATCAAACTTTTGCCACA
This sequence comes from Rhodospirillaceae bacterium, assembly GCA_002725625.1. GTDB lineage: Bacteria > Pseudomonadota > Alphaproteobacteria > Rhodospirillales > UBA2165. Next base: position 3,735 of record PBQI01000018.1, read on the forward strand.
TCTCTTCCTGATCCGTGGAGGCCTGAAAGACCGACCCCATCCCCATAGGGAACAGGTTTTGCAGCCCGACCCGTTCCGGGGGTGCAGGATCGCCGACGGGGAAAGGCTCGTGCGGCCCCATCCAGGAACCGGTGATCATCAGTCCGTCGGGATCTGGGTGTGGCCAGTATTGTAGCCGCCCCGTTTCGGGATAACCGTTGCAGGCCGGATTGAAACCGAGACAACCGCCGGCCACATCGGCGGCGCCGACCAGATGATTCAGCATGTCCACAGCCAGCATGTTATAGGAAGAATTTTTATGGCCCTGGGAGCCGCGGAAAGCGATGGCGGCCACGGGCCGGTAAGGCACCGTAACACCATCGATAACGATGGTGCTGCCGATCCGGGCTTCCTGAGCGAATTCCGTGGCGATGCGGCGGACGTTCTCAGCCGGGATGGTGGTGATTTCTTCACCCCGCTCAACGGAATAGGTTTTCAGGTGTTCTTTCATCAGAACGAACGCCGGACGGCAGGCTTTACCGTTGACCTCATACTCGCCTTCCAACGCCATTTCTTCGGCGTCGGTGGCGTCAAAGGGGCAGGCCTCATTGGCATCCGAATCCCACACCAGGGGTTTGCCGGTTTCTTCAGCCCGTATATATCGCTGATCGTCGCCGATCAGGTAGGGAAGATTGGTTTTGGCCTTCAGATACGGTGCGTCATAAACTTCCAGCTCGTTGACCAGAACATTGGCCATGGCGAGTGCCAGCCCGGCGTCGGTGCCGACCCGGATAGGCACCCATTCCGTGGAGTTGGCCCCGGCCTGATTGGCGAAGGGATCAACCACCACCATTTTCATACCGCGCGCCCGGGCATCGGCGGCCATGGTCATATTGGAGCACGATGCATGACCGGCGGCATGTCCCTTTGAAGCGCCGAAATAGACCGCGTAATTGCAATGCTGGAAGTCCGGCAGGATCGACCATGAAGAATGCATAATGCCACTGATCAGGTGGGCGCCGTTGCCGCAATGGAGACCGCCGCCGGCGGCGGAAGCATTAGGGGTGCCGAAGGCAGACATGAATACAAACGGCGGCACATGCTGGGTCATTACCGTGGTGGTGCGCATGATAAAAAGTTTGCGGGGGTCGTCTTCGCGAACGGCCTTCAATCGGGTGGCCACTTCATCAAGCGCCTCGTCCCAGGAAATTTCCTCCCACATGGGGTCAACGCCGATGCCTTTTTCAGGATTGGTGCGGCGCAAGGGTTTGTCGAGCCGGTGCGGGTCGTAATGGGTCATGATACCGCTGACACCTTTACCGCAAAGCCGGCCTTTGCCAACGGCGCTTTCCGGGTTGCCTTCAATTTTTACCACCGTGCCGTCGACACGGTGCACCTTGATCGAACAAGAGGAATAGCAAAGGCTGCAGGAGGAAGGAATCCAGGCATCGTCTTTACCTTCCGCCTTCATTGTCGCATCCATTTCCGCACCGGCGGCTATATCGTCCATTTCAATCTCCCCTTACGTCTACTCGGAGTTCTATCCGGCTTCGTTGGCCATCAATAAAATCATTTCAATTTTTGCCGATCCACCTTCCGGCGATATCCGCGATCCGGCGTTTTTCAATAGCACCCCGTCGACGAAAATCCGGCAGCATTCATTGAGCTCACCATTTTCATCTTTGAGCGCCTTGAGTACAGCTGTTCCGCATTCTTCGCCGAGCGCCGCCAGAATATCAGCGACGACGGAGCCCGCCGGCAGTTTTAAGGTAACGCGGGTCTTATCGGTCACCGTCGTGAGAAAGCCGAACAAAGCGATTTCAACTTCGATATCGCCCTCCACCACCACATGATTTTTAGTTTGGGCCCTTGATTGCTCAGGCTCGCGTTTTTCGGCCTTCTTACTGGAAGAGCCGTACCAAATCGGCGCGGATTCATCGGGACCGAGAATTTTATTCATGGCGGATTCCACAAAATTCACTAAAATTAAAAAAATTTCATTGTATGAAACTCAATTTCATTTAGTGTAACATTCAGACAATTTAAAAATCAACATATTATGTTGCGCAGGATCGTATGATGGATGGAGATTTAGGGTTACCGAAAAAGGGCGGGGTCATTGCCCTGGAACGTGGTTTGGCTATTTTAATGTCCTTCAATTTTGCCAAGGATGCCCTGAGGCTTACCGATCTTGCGAAGATTACGGGATTAAACAAAAGCACTGTCTTGCGCCTTTGCACGTCGCTGGAACGGCAAGGCTTTGTCAAACGTCGGGAAGATGGGCGATTTCAACTGGGTTCGGCAGTTTTCATGCTGGGCGAGATCTATAAACATTCTCTCCATATTGTTGAGCTGGTGGCGCCGGTTATGCGCAACTTGGTGGACAAAGTTAATGAAAGTGCGACCTTCACAGTGTTGGAAGGCGATAGCGTGGTTTGTCTTCACAAGGTCGAGTCATCTCAAGCCATCCGCGATGCTGGTTCACTGGCCGGCGACCGCTATGATCTCAACCGCGGCGGCGCATCATCGACCGTTCTGCGCGCTTTTTCCGGCGAAACAGGCGCTCCGTTCGATGAATTACGGAAAAATATTCTGGCGGAATCTCATGGGGCGCTGTTCCCGGATGCCGCCGCCGTAGCCTGCCCCATATTCGGCATGGACGGTGCAATGGTTGGCGCCATTCAATTATCCGGTCCGCAATCCCGTTTTACGCCGGACTACGTCAAAAACATAAAAAATATTATATTGGAGGCCGCGACGGAAATTACCAGGACCCTTGGCGGTAACACCGTGGTCTATGCCGAGGCGAAAACGGACTAATCACTTTTCGGGGGGAATAAAATGATCATCGATTGGCAACATCACGCCTCACCTAAGGAATTTTTCGACCGGCGGGGCGGCAAGGCCGGCGCGCCGGTAATCCAGAACGGCAAAGTAAACCTACGCCTTCGTCCCGAAGTTTACCAAATCGATTTGCATTTGAAATATATGGATGAGTCCGGGATTGATCTATCGGTCTTGTCGGCCACTTTGGAAAATTTCGAGGATTGTCCGATTACCAACGAATTTTACGCCAAGGTCACCGAGGAAAATCCCGACCGCTTCGTCTGTCTCTCTCCCTGCATTCCGACACATGGTCAGGCCGCCCTGGATGAACTGGCGCGAGCGGTCACCAACCTGGGACTCAAGGGCGCCGTCATCAGCCCGCAAAATCACGGCCACGCCATGGATTCCAAAGAAATGTGGCCGTTCTATGAGCTGGTTCAAAAGCTAGATATACCGGTTTTTGTCCACATCACGGGCGTTCCCACTGGATACGATGCCCTGGAGGCCAACTGGAACATTAACGTCACCTTGACGCGGGAGTTTGATATTGCTTCCAACACCATCCGTTTGGTGGCCGGCGGTGTCCTGAGCGATTTCCCCGATCTGAAATTCGTCATTGCGCATCTCGGCGGCGGCATCGCCTCCATCTACGAACGGGTGGAGCGTTACGCCAGCGTCTGGGGCGACCGATTCTGGGAGGACCAGGGCGGCACGTCTCCTTTGGAAAAACCCTACAGCGAGAGTTTCCGAAAGCAATTCGACAAACTGTATTTTGATATGGCCGGCTTCGAAGGCGGCATGAACGCCGTTAATTGCGCCCTCACCACCATCCAACCGGAACGGCTGTTGTTCGCCACTGATTATCCCTACAATTTTTCCAACGACCCCGACATGACCAAGGACTATATTGATAATATCCGAAAGCTAGATCTGAAACCGGAGGTTATCGACGGCATCCTGGGCGGCACGGCAGCGGAGCTGTTGGGGCTTTGAAAAAGTAAATTAAGTAAACTGTCACCGAAATAGAGAGTTTCGGTGACAGTTTACTTAATTATTCGGCGGCGACGTCCTCGAACCAATTGCCGGACTGAGACGTCACATAATTCTCATCCTCCGTCCTGGCCGTATTAATAGGATCCTCGCCAGCCGTAATTGCCGCCAGCTGCTCATTGAACATTTTGCGCAGCATGATGATGCCTTTGTCGCTGACGCCGAGATGCTCTTCCGAATGGTAAGAGATCGGTCCCTGCCCCACCTGAGCCTCCCAGTCACCGGGATATTTTTGATGTTCCTCCTCAGTCATGTCGAACCACAATTTACCGCCCGGTTTTGAGCGGTTCTTGACCAAGGCGCCCTTTTTCGTCACCCGCGCCGCCGTATAAATGCGGTAGTGGGTCGAATCGACCGGCAACGTCCAGCCGATAAAACCGCACCGTCCCGGCGTCAACACCGGGCTGGCAACAATCCGGAGGGTCGGGAGAACGGTTTCGGTGATGCGGCGCAGGGTCCGTCCGTCATCCAGCGTCCGAACCTGGAAACTACGAACCCCATGCTCGAAATTTTCATAAGTGACTTCGGGCATGATCCCCATGGGCTCGACAAACTGCGTGCCGCTGAACCCGTCATGCAATACGACGACGTGAAATGGATCCATGACGTTTTCGAAATGCTGCAACCAGTTACAGGGCGCAACCACGTCACCGCCGCTGCCCAGACTAGAATCGTCAGCATCGACCAGTTCACCCTCTTCCAACTCTTCGAAGATAGCGTAGCGCGGCAACAGAGGTTTTTTGTCGGGCGGCCCCATATAGGCGAAGATCAAACCATAACGTTCCTCCACCGGGTACCAGGGCTGGCGTACTTTTCGTTTGAAATTACCGCCGCCTTCGGGTTCCACCGGCATATCCAGACAGCGACCTTCCACATCGAACTGCCAACCGTGATAGCAGCAACGAATACCGTCATCTTCAACCTTGCCGTAATAGAGTGTCGTACCGCGGTGGCAGCAGCGTGGATAAATCAATCCCACCCGGCCCTGGCCGTCGCGGAAAAGAATAAGCTCTTCACCCAGTATGGTAACCTTTTTCGGTGTCGGACCGGCGTCAGCAGTCAATCCAACCGGATGCCAATAACGTCGCAACAATTCGCCCATGGGCGTGCCACGTTCGACTTCGGTCATAGAGGTGTCATGAGTGGGTTCTGGCAGTAAATAGGCTGAGCCTTCCATTCTAATTATTCCCTTCTTCCAAATCCTCAAACTGCCGCCGGCAAGACCGGCCACGCAAAAAAAATATTGGGGCAAATTAGAACGTCAATATTGAACTAAATCGAGGGTCAGGTCCAGGTACCGAACATCATGGCGTTGCCGGTTCCGGCTTCCGATCGATAGCAGGGAATATAATCAATCACGCCAAAACCGAGCCCAGTATCATCCAGGGCGCCCATGGCGGCGATCCAGTTTTTGATCTCCGACGTACCCGACTGAAAATTTGATTCTGGTTCGCTGGTGATTGATTGTTCGTCGCCGCTGACCATGGCATTGAACATGCGCCGGTCCATTTCCTCATCGACCACAAAATGGCTAAACCCTCCTGTAGCTGCCACGGCCACCTTTTTGTCACTATCCCAACTCCGGATTGCCTTGCCCACTGCCTTGCCGAATTCCAGCACTCGCTCCGACGAAGGCTGGTTAGGCGGAAAGAAAGTATTGACGAAAATGGGTACGGTTTCCACCGGCCTTATTTTCATATCACCCATCAGCCGATGATAGATAAAGCCGAACGCATGGGGTATGCCGTTTTCACCAAACCTGCCATTGGGCATCTGGTTGGAAGCTGAGACATCAAATTTGTCCGCCATCACTGACTTGATAATATGGTAAGCCAAGTCCGGCTGGCCCGGATACTGGACGTCTTCTTTTTCCGGTACGTTGGCCCAGGCGGATACGGCGATACCGGGCCGCATAGCATCCAGCCGTTCCTGGGTCAGCGCTTTATTCAAGACCGTGTCGCCATGATAGACAGCGAAGGCGGGCGTATGATCGGTTTGGAACACTTCCCGTTGATCGTTTCCCATAATAACCAGGACGTCCGGTGCCACCCTTTCTATTTCCTGGCTGAGAAAAGCCAGATGATTTTGGCACCGATCATACCTTTCCCGGCGAACTTCAACCTTGTTCTGTACCGCCAGGTTTTCGTCTTTGCGCAGGTCGACCAGTTCATCAAAGGAATAGGTTTTTCCCTGATAAGGATGGGCAGGAAGCTGACGATCCGCCTCAGCCCGCAAGTCCCACTGCTCTGGTTTGGTCGCCAGTAAAGGGCTGTGGGACGTGCCGAACCCGTAAATTATTTCAGCCATGATAGCCTCTTATCCTTCGGTTGCGTCTTCCTGAACAAAGGGGAAAGAATCGGCAACGGGCGTTTCCAGATCGCACAATTCCCGGACCATTTCCAGACCATCGCTCATATCCATGGTCCGGTAGGCGGCCTCTATCATGCCCATGGGATTACCCGAATGCAGGCGATCGTACATCTGCTGGCGGGAACCATAGCCGTCGCCGGTTAAATCCCAGGCCAGTTTGCACAGCCGCACCCGGTCCTCGGGCGAGGATTTCCGGCCCACCCAATAACGGTCCAGATGCTTCTTGATATCGGGATTATCGAAATCATCGGCATTTGGCAGGAATATGATTGAACTGGTGGCAATATGTTCGATCAGAGTAACGAACCGTTCAGACGTCATTGCAACCAAGCCCCGCCGCTCGGGTGACAGGCCGGGTCGGATCATACCGGAAAAGCTGGGCCGTGTATTGGCTTCCGAGGCCTGGATGCTGGCCCGCATGAGATGACGATAGGTGCAAAGCTCACCCAGGGCCTGAATCACTTCCTGCCGTTTTTGAATGCCAGAAGTTTCTGCCAGCAGATGGCCGATNGCGATTATCAAATCGATCCGNGTCATCGANANTGAGGTGCCACATTGACCGGCCCACACCATGACACCCTGCCGGAATAGCCGGGTTGCAGCCAACGGTTCGCGATAAAGGAAAACCCGTTCCCAGGGAATAAAAACATCGTCAAAAATAACCACCGTATCAATTTCATCGAAACGGGATGACATGGGATGGTCTATGGGATTACGGCCCGCATAAATCTCCCGGCATATCTGGCTCAGACCCGGCGTATCCACGGGCACCACGAACCAGATGGCGAATTCCTCCTCGTCTGCAGCCAAAGGATAGGTGGGGGCGATAAGAATTTCATTCGAAAATGGCCCGAACGTATTGAACCGGGCACCACGCACGATAACACCGTCGTCCCTTTCCTTGACCACCCGCAAGCAGCGGTCAGGGTCTTCTTTCGGCCGTTTCGATTTGTCCATACAGGGATCGTGGAGGGCATGAGAAATGCAAATATCGTTATCCCGAGCATAGGCAAAATACTTACGTGCGTTTTCCGCCAGATCTTTATTCAGCTTGGACAGTTCGGGATATAGGTCATACATACCCAGTACCATGTTGGCGCAAAAATCGGGCAGCCGCCCGCACATGCCATAAACCTGTCGCGCCCAAAGCTCAGCGCATTCGCGTCGCTCGACCAAATCCTGTGACGACATCGGGAATTGATAGGACCGCGATACCCGCCTGCCTTCATCGGTTTCGAAGGTCAGAATATCCTGATATTTTGGATCGTGCTGCATATCGTAAATATGGGCGATTTCATCAGCCATACCTTTGGTGAGAGGATGCGCGGTCACATCTCCAAGGTTTTCCCCCTTGTAGTAATTGACCCTGCCGTCCCGCAAGCTTTCCTTCCAACGGTCGCCGGTGTAAATGCCTTTGCCGGATGCCAAAGTATGAGCCGATTCGATTGGTGAGACATATTTCTGGGTAGCTTGATCGTCCATCTTTTCCCCTCCTTACCGACGTCCCCGCTCAAATTTCCACTTTAAGATAGTAGAGGGCGCATTAAATAACTCAGTTTTCCAAAGATTGATTTCTAAATATATTAAAGATAATATCTATAATATAGATATTGCGCTATTTTTGGGCTAATTGTCAATTTTCAATCGATAGATTTTCGAAAAATCTAATTTTCTTTAATAAAATCAATGTTATGTAGCCAAAAAATAAAATATAATATACTCAACCCTTGGAAAATACAGTCGTCCGATGTGGGAGAATATTTGATACGGATAGTTTTCAACGGTAAGTTAGTTTCACCCGTTCCGGATTAATTAACTGGGAGCCCCAGCAGTGACGGAACCAATTGTCACGGATGAGTCCGCCGAACTTTGGTATCGGCCATCACGCCAATCGAATGAACCCGATTCAGGTCTGAAATCTTCATTGCCGGAGGGTCCTAAGGACAACAGTCCCGTCGAGGACGTTGCCGACAGTGGCATAGTCGATGACATTGAGATCAGAATTTCTCTGTTCGGCATTTTGGCCATGCAGATTCCCGAACGGCCAATGGTGTTGACCATGCCTCGGGCGACGACAGTTTCCCATATAATTACTAATCTTGAAAAAAAGTACTTGCATTCCATCCCGGAAATGGCGGCAGAAGATCCTGCTGGCTTGTCGCCTTACTGCCGGGTCTTTATCGACGGCTATCCGTTGGAGGATTTTGACCACCCTTTAGATAATGGTAAACCGGCAATCGAACTCGAAATGATATTATTACTGGCCTACGAAGGCGGATGAGAGGGGCGAATATCGTTATGGATGATATTCAAGCAGGTGAACAAATTGAAAACGAAGTAAACAAGAAAGATTGCTGGGTGCCGTCATCCTGCGCTTTGTGTTATGGATCCTGTTCCATCAAGGCGCACCGTGTCGATGACGTGATCGTTAAGATCGAAGGCAACCCGGAAAGCGTTGTCGGCCAAGGGCGTCTTTGCGGCAAAGGTGTCAGCGGTTTGATGTCCCACTACGACCCCAACCGCTTAACCAAACCCCTGCGCCGCACCAACCCCAAGAAAGGCATCGGCGTCGACCCCAAGTGGAAAGAAATTTCCTGGGATGAGGCCTTGGATGAAATCGTCGACAAGTTGAAAGCGCTGCGGGAAGACGACCCCCGCAAACTGCTGGTGCAAAGGACCACCACCGTAACAGCAGGGCGTATCCCGTTCACCACATTTGCCTCCGGCTTCGGTACGCCCAACCATTCAACGGCTGGCGGCGGTCTTCATTGCGGTAACGGCGCCCACTTGATCAGCGGCGTATTGCACGCATCGTGGAGCGTCGTTCCCGATTTCCACTATTGCAATTATGCTATTTATTTCGGCGCTTCCAAAGGCCATGCGGCCGGCCACGCATCAGCTTCCAATATGGGATTAGCGGCGGATGCCAGGGCCCGCGGCATGAAGATGGTGGTGGTTGACCCCATGTGTAATTTTGCCGCCGCCAAAGCCACCGAATGGGTCCCCCTCCGTGTCGGAACCGACGGCGCCCTGGCCCTGGCCATGTGCCATGTGCTGGTCAACGAACTAAGAATGATCGACACCCCTTACCTTAAAGCCAAAACGAACGGCACTTATTTAATCGGACCGAACAAGCGTTATATGCGCGACCCGGAAACCAAGAAACCGTTGGTATGGGACGAAGCAGCCGGCGACGCACGGCCCTTCAATGTGACCGATCCTGAACACATGGCGTTGAAAGGCGACTTCGAAATCGACGGCGTCAAATGCCGCCCGTCCTTTGCCATTCTCAAAGAACACTTGAAAAACTACACCCCTGAAGTAGCGGAAGAAATTTCAACAGTGCCGGCGGAAAATATTCGCCGCATCACCAAGGAATTCGCCGAAGAGGCGCGTATCGGAAGCACCATCACTATTGACGGTGTGAACTTGCCCTATCGACCGGTCGCCGCCATTGCCTTCCGAGGGGCCCAGGGTCATATGAATTCGGTATACAATTTCCAGGCCATCGACCTCCTCAACCAATTGGTCGGGGCCGCCGATGTGGTGGGGTCCTGCCTCGGCTTCAATCCGACATGCTACGGTCATCCCAATACGGGCCAACCCTGGTATGAGCCAAATCCCGACGAAGATGGCATAATGGTAACCGGTATGTGGATGGGATATCACTATCCTTATCCAGTCGGCAACCCGCGGATGCCGACAAATATGGGTCTTCAGGATCTGTTTGTCATGGGCATGACATCACCCTTCCTGGATTCGACTGATCGACATGAACTCTGGGATAATTTCGAACTGCCCTACCGGCCCGAAGTTCTGATCAATTGCGGCGCCAATCTGTTAATGAGCATCGCCAACAAGGACGTGGTTGCGGAATCCCTCAAGGAATACAAATTCTTCGTCAGCTTCGATCTGGTCATGACCGAGACATCGGAATTCGCCGATATCGTCCTCCCCGATTGCGATTTTCTGCAATCCTATGATTCGCGTTCCAACTTCCCCTTCATCTTCAGTCTGCCCGCCGGCATAGGAGAATGGTGCTGGCCGATCCGTCAACCGGTTGTCGAGCCATACGGCGAGCAGCGGCGGTCGCCGGAAGTATTGCTGGAGATTGCTGAGCGTGTTGGATTTACACCTGATTTGAATGCCGCCTACAATGGATCGTTGAACTTAAAGCCTCCCTTCCGGCTGGAACCGGACAAAGCCTACAGCTATCAGGAAATTTGTGACCATGATTTGAAAAATAATTTCGGTCCGGAAATGGGCCTTGATTGGTTCATGGAAAACGGTCTGGTCAAATGGGATAAGAAACTGGAAGAGGTTTACTGGCGCGCTTTTGTCGATGTTCGTGTGCCGATCTACTGGGAATGGATGTCGGATACCGGTGAAAAAATTGCCACCATTGCGGAACCAAGGGGCCTGAACATCCCGATGGAATATTACGAGCCCCTGCCCGATTTCCTACCCTGCAAATCCCATGAAGATCATGACAAAGGTTTCGATTTCTACGCCTTCTACTATCGGGATATTATTCACACCAATTCCTACACCATGGAAAATGCTTGGCTGGACGAAGCGGCGCAGTTGGATCCGTTCTCTTATACCATCGCTATCAATACCGACGTAGGTAGAAAAAAAGGCCTACAATCCGGTGATTTTATCACCGTTGAAACACCGACCGGCCGACAAGTGGAAGGCCGTGTCCGTTTGACCGAAGCCATTCACCCCGAAGGACTGGGCATAGCGGCGCTCGCCGGTCACTGGGGCGACGGCATGCCGGTGGCCAAAGGGAAAGGCGTTTTCTTCAACGAACTGCTGGAACTCGATTATGAGCATTGCAGCCCCGTCAACCTGAACCTTGATCTTTGTGTCAGGGTAAAAGTAACGGCGAAACCAGAATAACAGGATCTTCTTTAGGGAATAAAATAAATATGAAATGGCATAAGAAACTTAGCGTCGGCAACGATAAGCTGGATGAAGATCATCAGACATTGTTCAAAATCACCGACCGTTACCTGAAGGAATCATCTGATCGGGACCGGGAATATACCACGACCGTCCTGGCACAACTGACCTATTACGCCAAACGTCATTTCAAACGCGAGGAAGACTATATGGAAGAGATCGGCTTCCCCGGTTTGGACAAGCATCGTGATGCTCATGACCAGATGAATGCTCAACTCGTGAAATTGATCGATCGCAATGATGCCTGCGAGGCAAACGTTCAAGCTGATGTTGCCGATTTCCTGGCTAACTTATGGATCAAGCATATCCGCGTCGATGACAAAAGATACAAAGATTTCGCAAATTCCCACAAGTAGACGTTATTCAGCCTGACGAGTGGTTGTTAAATCGTAGTTTTGGAAATTTAGGTATAGAGGAAGCATGCCGGTCGGAATTCTTTTTCCAGATAGCACCTATAGTCTTGCTGTAATACGCCCCCCCGAATGACATGAGTTGAGAATTCTGGGGCAGATCTTTTCCTAAATAATGGTTGAAATAAACGAAATTTGACGAACCCAGTTCACTGAATAGTTCTCGTATCGGTTTGCTCTCCATCCCGGCCTTCCCCCGCGAGGGGGGAAAGAGAATTGGTAGCACAAAAGAATATCCCCCCCCTTGCGGGAGAGGTTTAGGGTTGGGGGGGGATGATTTGAAACTTTATTCCGGCTTGGCGATTTTGGTGATTTTCACCTTGGCGCACAGGTCCAGATTGAGGTTTGAGGGGCTGGAATGGGCCCAGTCGAGTTCCAGGAGATCGTTAAAAAACACGCCTTTTTCTTTGGCTATTGGCATGCCCTCACTCCAATGACCCGCCAACGCGGCAATGCCGACGCCTTCGGGGTGGATCGATTCCGTCAGCTTCACCTTGCCGTCCACCGACAACCCCGTGTCCGTTTCAACTTTGATCCAATTACCCGTCTGTATGCCTTTTTTACGGCCGATATCGGCGTTAATGGCAATGTTGTAGGTGAAAGGATCCAATTGCGCCGCTTCATCAAGCCAGGCGTTTTCCATGGTAAAACTGTTGGTATGGATAGTGTCCCGGTAATAGAAAGCGAATAGATCAAAATCCTTATTTTCACATTCGTGCGACAAACAGGGCAGCCATTCGGGCAACGGCTCGTAATGTTCCTTGGGAAGTTCCAACCCGCAAGGTCCGGCGATGGCGTCGGTTTTTTCAAATAGATCGGTCAGCCATTCCAGATATATCGGCACCCGCACATCGACAAACGACCGCCAGTAGACTTCCTCCGGTTTTTTGCGCCAATTGAGAACACCATTGTTTTCCTTAAACCAATCGAGACCCTTTTCATCGCCAAACTTATCCCGCAGATCGGCATCACAGATTTCCGGATAGGAATAGCGCTTGTCACCTTCCAGCTGATAAGGCGGGCGAATGTCCAAAAGGGCGTTCAGGGCCGCATGCATGTCGGGGGCAAAGCCAACCCGGTGGGCGATTTCCAAAAGAACGTCGGCGAACAGACGTTCTTCCTTATCGGGCCCAACCACCGGCTGGCGCACGGGCCAGCTCCAGTTTCCCATGCCGCCGGGATGGCTAAAAATAAAGGGGAAATTCGAACGGGAATCGTAAGTCTGCAAGTAATCGCAATCGGGTAGAACGATATCAGAAAACATCGTTGTTTCGTGCAGATTGATATCGAATGAGGCGATAAACTTGAACTTCTTGAGCGATTCCTCGACAGCTGCTTTGTTGCCCATACTCATCAAAACGTTGGTGCCGTAGTTGAGCATGACTTCGGGCCGGTACGGCAGATTGAACTGCTGCCACCTTTCTTCCTGCTCGTTAGAATTCAGGATGGCCGACAGCATGCTCATGGGAAATAAATCCTGCAGGCCCAGCCTTTCGGGGTGCACAGGATCATCCACGGGATAGGGTTTGTGTGGTCCCATCCAGGAACCGGCGATCATCAACCCATCTTCGGCCGGGTAGGGCTCATACGCCATGCGGCCGGTTTCCGGATAGCCATGGCAAGCCGGGTTGAAGCCGAGACAACCGCCGGCCACATCGGCGGCGCCCACCAACTGATTAAGCAGGTCAATGGCGTACATGTTGTAGGTCGAGTTCTTGTGGCCTTGCGAGCCACGGAAAGCAATCGCCGCCACCGGACGGTAAGGAACTGTCACACCGTCAATAACAATAGTGCTTCCGACCCGTGCTTCGGTGGCGAATTCCGTGCCCAACCGGCGGATATCGTCAGCCGGAATAGTCGTGATTTTGGTGCTCCTTTCCGGCGTGTAAGATTTGAGATGCTCACGCAGTAAATCGAAGGAAGGCCGGCACGACTTGCCCAATACTTCGAACTCGCCTGCCAGGGACATGAACTCAGGGTCGGTATCATCATACGAACGCGCTGTCCCGCTTTGCTCATCCCAGACGAGCGGCTTGCCATTGCCGGGGTCCCGAACGTAGCGTTTGTCGGGACCAATCAGATACGGTCCGTTGGTTTTGGCTTTTAGGTACGGCGCATCGAAAATTCCCAGTTCATTGACCATGACGTTGGCCATAGCGAGGGCCAAAGCGGCGTCCGTGCCGACCCGGAGGGGCACCCATTCGGTCGCCTTAGCGGAAGCAAAATTGCTCATGGGGTCGATCACGACCATCTTCATGCCGCGGGCGCGGGCATCCGCCGCCAGCCCCATATTCGCCGTCGAGGCATGTCCCGCGCCATGCCCCTTGGAGGCACCAAAGTAGACAGCGTAATTGCAATATTCGAAGTCGGGTACGATGGACCAGGAGGCGTGCATGATGCCGCTGATCAGATGAGCGCCATTACCACAGTGGAGACCGCCCCCGCCGGCCCCGCCGTTCCGGGATCCAAAACTCGACATGAAAGCAAAATAGGGCTGCATCGATGACTGCACGGTTGTCGTTCTTTGAAAAACCAACTTACGCGGATCGTCCGCCCGGACGCGTTTCAGATGACCAACGATTTCATCCATGGCCTCCTCCCAGCTGATTTCCTCCCAGCCCGGGTCAATACCGATACCTTTTTCCGGGTTGGTTCGCCGCAAAGGAACCTTTACACGATTGGGGTCATAGTGGGTCATCAGCCCACTGACACCTTTACCGCAAAGCCGCCCCTTGCCGACAGAGCTGTCCGGATTACCCTCTATTTTGACGATGACGCCGTTAACTTTGTGGGCTTTGATCGAGCAGGAGCCGTAGCACAGGCTGCAGGACGTCGCCAGCCAGACGTCTTCTTCATTTGGATTCTGTTCGGCGGCATCATGGCCAGTCGGTGAATTCTGTTCAGAAATATCCATTTTGCCCCCCCCATTGGCGCTAAACGGCTTACGCTCCACAATTCAGATATATCACAAAACTTCGAATTATTTCTATTCACCCGCTATTACCTCTTACCAGGACCATGAATAAACGGCCACGGCGCCGCCTCAGACCCGGGTTCCACGACCACTTCGATCAGAGCCGGCTGGTTATCCGAGCGAGATAATTCCAGCGCTTGCACCAGGGCATTTTTAAAGCTGTCTGGATCTTCAACTCTATAGCCGCCGACCTCAAAGGCATCGGCCAGCTTCATAAAATCCGGATTTTTCAAGTCGGAGCCAATGACCCTTCCGTCGTACTGTTTTTCCTGGCTGCGCCGTACATTACCGTATCCGTCGTTATTGAAAATAACCGTCACCAGGCCGATACCGTACAAAGCGGCGGTCGCCAAATCCTGCACGCCGAACATAAAACCGCCGTCACCGGTAACGGACACAACATCCTTATCAGGATTGCCGTACTTTACTCCGAGAGCCGTTGGAAAGCCGAACCCAAGTGTTCCCTGATATCCGCACGTCACATAGGTGCGGGACTCCAGAACGGGATAGGCGAAGGCGGAAGTAAAACCGATCTGGGTAAGCTCTTCGACAAAAAACCCGTCTCGCGGCACTAAATCGCGGATGATATTCAAGTATGATATCTGTGGTTGAAGAGCTTGGAATGCCTCGGTCATATTCGCCTTAACGGCGGCGATTTTTTCGTTTCTATCCTCGAAATTCATGTCTTCTTCCGACAGCGCATCAACCAAGGACCGGACGGCCAGTTTGGCGTCGCCGCAAAGGCTAACATCAGCCGGTAATCTTGCCAGCTCCGTTTCATACACATCGATGCGGACGAGTTTTGGTTCCGCCGGACGCTCGACGATCGCCATGGTTTTGTTCCACAGCCGGTAAGGTGCTTCCAGGCGCGATCCTATACCAATCAACAAATCTGTTTCGGGCCAAAATTCCCGCGCCATGGGCAAGGTCACCCCCAGGGGATGGTCGTCTGGAATAATGCCGCGGCCGGTGATGTAGGATCCTACGGGCGCGCCAAGCCGTTCCGCCAGTTCCACGACTTCTTCCCCGGCATGTTTGGCTCCACCACCAACGAAAATCATCGGCCTTTTGGCGCCGGCGATCAGCTTGGCGGCTTCGGTCACTTTTCCCGCCATGGGCTCAGCCGGTTCTGACCTCACGAAACTCTTGGGAATATCCACATCACCCCTGACACCCATTATGTCGTGTGGCGTTTCCAAGGCGACCGGACCTGGTTGACCGTTCAACATTTGGCGAAAGGCCTCTTCGATTTTGGCGGGGGCCTCTTCCGGGCTTTTGATCATATCGGCCCATTTGATAAAACTTTGCAAAGTTCCGAGCTGATCGGGGAGTTCATGCAGAAGCCCGTGTCTTTTACCGATACCGGCGGAATTTATTTCAGACGTCACGCAAAGAACAGGCGTGTTGCAAGCGTACGCAGTGCTCAGGGCAGCAGCGGAATTGAGCACGCCCGGACCGGGCACCACTGTATAAACACCGACTTTTCCCGTCGACTGGGCATAGCCGAACGCCATATAAGCCGCCGCTTGTTCATGGCGTACCGTTACTAAATTGATCTGGTCTTGAGCTTTGTGCAGGGCATCGAAAAGCTCGTAGGTCTGCACCCCGGGGAGACCAAAAATGGTGTCAACGCCTTGCCGAACGAGCGTTTGAACAATTGCTTCAGCCGTTGTTATCTGGCCCACTTCCCCCCCCTTTTGCCGGAGTGATTTAAAATACAACCGGCGTCGACTTAAATTCATACTTTTTCAGATTGCAACAAAATTTTATTTAAAGTTTTGCTCAGTGAAACATTTCGGAGACTCGATTACAGGCAAACGAACACCGGAAAAACAGTTCCAAAGGCGGTCAGTCATGAGTATGGTCCGTCTAAATGGGGAGATTGTTACGAACCACTCCAGTCGATATGAACTCAATAAACATGATTATTTCATGAGTACTTCTTTTTTTGAACAAGCCGTCGCCCGGCATGGAAATGGCAATGTGAGTGCTGCCGAATCCTTGTACCGAAAAGCCATCGAGAACAACGAACAACGAAACAGCGCATCGTTTAATCTTACACTTTATATACGCCCGAACCAATCGCCCAGCAGCTGCCAAGCCGTTACTTCTGGAAGTAATAGACAGCGCCCCTGTTGACGGCGCTGCCTACGCGACGCTGCGAAAAATTCTTTTCGACGAAGGTGCCAACCAGAAGGCGCAGCAGCTTCTGGAACGCGCCATTCAATTGGAACCGGAAAATGTAGACGCCATTCTTTCTTTGGCGGAAGCGATGCTGTTAGATGAGCAATTTTCTGAAGTCATCGAAAGGCTGGAAAATTGTCTGGCTGCGCCTGACTTGACCGGCGATGGCCGCTAAAAGGTAAAGAAACACCGTGGTACCCGTCGATGCATCTTTTCAGACAAAGCGCCTTTAACCAATGGGCCAGTGTGTTCACCGAGGTCGATGCCCAACTGACAGAACGACGAAAATAGGAATTGTTATAGCGTTGCCGCAATTTGTTCGATTTCCTGGCGGAACCATTTGTGCTTGGGATCGTTGTCGTAGCGAACCAGCCATGCCATTTTGCCGTCGAGCAAATCCATCTCAATCGGTATCGGTAAAGTCACCAGATCAAAATCTTCTTTCAGCACATCGCAGACACGCTGTGTAAAGACGCCGATCATATTGCTGTTTCGCAGTAATCGAGGAACCATGGCGAAATTTGAAGCAGAAACGGCGACCCGCCTCTCCAGATTTTGTTTTGCCAACATTCTGTCGAACAGACCTTTACGCGCGCCTTTAGAATCAATCAGAATGTGCGGGTAGGACAGAAATTCATCGACATCGAACTTCTGGCCCATCTTTACGACAGGATGATCTTTTCTGATCAGACAGATAAACTTTCCCTGCATTATAGTTTTGATATGAACCGATGCTTTGCGTGCCGGCCCCGGATCCAGTGCCAGATCGATGCGCCCTTGAATTAGGGATTCGAGCGCTTTTTCCTGACCCTCCGTCGAGACGTGCAGATCCATCTTGGGCGCCTTTTCCACCATTCTGTCGAAAAGCCTGGGAACAATCGGCAAACATAGATTATCGGGAGCGCCAATGCTGAAGACACCGGTGGCGCTGGCGGGTTCGAATGTGGAAGCATCGGTTAGGCAACTCTCTATGGAACTGATTATATCCCGTACCGGCTGGCGAATTACTTCAGCCCTGGCTGTCAGATCGAAACCGCCGCTACCGCGTACAAGCAAGGGGTCTTTTAGTAAATCACGCAGCCGGTTAAGGGCATTGCTGACGCCCGGTTGGCTTCGTCCCAACCTTTCACTGGCTTTGGTGACATTTCTTTCTTCGAGCAGAATATCGAGGACTTTCAGCAAATTCAGATCTACGTTCGCCAAATTCATTATATTACTCTCAACAACCAGTATTCATATTATGAATGTAAGGTATATTAATTATCAAATTCAACAATGAATATTATTGGCATACGATAATAGGAATTGGTTATGAAGAAAAACAAAGTAATCAGTTTACAAGCGGGGAACCCATGTATTTGGGAAATAATGCCGTAACAAATGGAATTTCGATAATTGCCGAACCGGCGACAGATTCCGTTTCGCCATCCCCTATTTCACAACCATCTCAGATCAGAATCAACGATACAGACGCCAGCTGACAGAATTCAGCCGGCCGTCGATGCAATGAAATAAAAAAACAATAAGAAATATGGAGAATTAAAACGGAATATTTAACGGAGGCCTCAAAATGAAACATCCAATTTTCAAGAAACTACTCGTTCTTTCTTTTACCGGATTTATCGCCGGAATATTCTCGGCATCCGCCGAAGCCGGCATGGATAAAGCTGCCATTGACGCCATTTATCAGAAAGCCAAAAAAGAAGGTACTGTCGTCGTCTGGGGGCCGCAGAAAAACACACTGGATTACATCGAGAAAAACTTCAACAAGGACTATCCCGGCATCAAGGTGGTAACCGCCGCCTCGCTGCGTTCCGGACCCAAAATTATCGCCGAAGCCAAGGCCGGTAAGCACAATCTGGATGTTTTCATATTCCCCATCAGCAGCGGCATGCTGCCATTATATCAACGCAAACTTCTCGCCAAAGGCCCGTGGAATGAATTCGGCGTACCCAAGGAAAAGCAATTCCTTGATGGTCATGTGGCCGGGCTGAACAATTTGGCTTATGTAGTCGTCTACAATACCAAATTCGTAAAGCCGGAAGAAGTTCCCAATAAATGGGAAGACCTACTACACCCGCGGTGGAAAGGCCGGCTTTTAGGTAGCCCGTTCCTGTTTCCTCATCTGATGTCTTATTTTAATCTGGTATGGCCGGACGATAGAGTCGCCGCCTATACGAGAAAAATGGTCAACGAGCAAAAAATTCTACTGCCCCGCGGACCCCGCGAAGGATTTCTGAAATCCGGTGAACGTCATCTAGTGGTCGGAGATTTCACTCAATTGAGTAAAATATATCGGGATCACGGTGTTCCTACGAAGTACAAATTCATGGACCTGACGCCGTCGCCGCAATTCACCTCCGCCGTCATGGCTAATGCACCCCATCCCAATGCAGGCCAGCTGATGGCTGGCTGGCTGACCACGGATACGGCGGTAAAACTGCGGAAACAGAAATACA
>PBQI01000019.1 GCA_002725625.1 Rhodospirillaceae bacterium
AGGTGCAACCGTGCCAGAAATGGAAGTCTACGACGGTAAAGCCGTTGATCCAACCAAAAGAAAAACCGTTTTTGGCGAGGGTGGCGGTATAAAATTCGGTGGCAATGACAAAAAAAAGGTGGCGCCGTCTTCGGGCATCGGTGTAAATGCCTTTTTATGGCGGGCGACGCTTGACACGTTATCGGTCTGGCCAATTGCCTCGGCCGACCCATTTGGCGGCGTTATCATAACTGATTGGTATGCACCGCCGCAGACGCCGACCGAAAGATTCAAGTTGAACGTATTTATTCTTGATCGGGCGCTGCGGGCCGATGGTGTGAGGGTTTCCGTTTTCAGGCAAAAACTTACCACCAACGACAGGTGGGGAACGGCGCCGGTGCAAGCGACGACGGCGACTAAATTAGAAGACGCAATTCTCATGCGGGCTCGCCAATTCCGTGGTCGTACCACTAAATAGGTTTGAAAATCAATTTACTTGGTTCATGGTGCCGCAGTAACCCTTGCCTAAGTTTTTCAGAATAAGTATGAAGCGCGGGTGATTGTCGGCTTTGGCTCTATCGGCACAATAGGAGTTTAGAATCGTTTATGGCCCGCTATAATTTCAAAGAAGCGGAAAACCGCTGGCAGAAAGTTTGGCGTGAGAACAACAGTTTTTCAGTTTCTGAAGATGCCGGTCGCCCCAAATATTATGTTCTTGAAATGTTTCCTTATCCTTCGGGGCGCATCCATATGGGGCATGTCAGAAACTATACTCTGGGTGACTTGGTCGCACGCTACAAAAAAGCCCGGGGATTTAACGTTCTTCACCCCATGGGCTGGGATGCCTTCGGTCTACCGGCGGAAAACGCTGCCATCGCCAACAATGTTCCGCCGGCCAAGTGGACCGAGCAGAATATCACCACCATGCGGGATCAGCTGAAATCAATGGGGCTGTCCTATGATTGGGATCGAGAAATCGCCACCTGCACACCTGATTATTACCGGCATGAGCAGAAAATGTTTATCGACTTTATCGAGGCCGGACTGGCCTACCGCAAGGAATCCTGGGTCAATTGGGACCCGGATGAACAAACTGTTCTGGCCAATGAGCAGGTAATTGACGGCCGGGGATGGCGTTCTGGTGCGCTGGTGGAGAAAAAGCGGCTTTCCCAGTGGTTTTTAAAAATAACAGAATTTGCGGACGATCTTTTATCGGCGCTGAAGGGACTTGAGAGATGGCCCGAACGTGTCCGCCTGATGCAGGAAAACTGGATTGGTCGATCTGAAGGAATGCGGGTTCGGTTTCCCCTTAAGGGGCGAGACGATCATCTCGAGGTCTTTACCACCCGGGCCGATACATTGTTCGGCGCTTCCTTCTGTGCGGTTTCGCCCCACCACCCGTTGGCCGAGGTTTTAGCGGCGGACAACAATGAGTTGGCAGTGTTTGTCGCCGAGTGTAATCAACTGGGCACCAGTGAGGCAGCAATCGAAAAGGCTGAAAAACGAGGGTTCGATACCGGATTAAAAGTTATACATCCTTTGGATACGTCGATCGAATTGCCCGTTTATGTAGCGAATTTTGTTCTGATGGAATATGGCACCGGCGCTGTTTTTGGCTGTCCGGCTCACGATCAGCGGGATTTGGATTTCGCCCGCAAATATTCTTTGCCCGTTATTCCCGTAGTCGCCCCGAAGGGGCTTGATGCTACCACTTTTGAAATAGGGGATGAGGCCTTTGTCGAGGATGGTCTTCATATCAATTCTGATTTTATGGACGGTCTGACCGTACCCGAGGCTAAGGCCACCGTTGCCGACAGGCTGGAAGCCGGTGGCGCCGGCGACCGGGAGATAAATTTCCGGCTGCGGGACTGGGGAGTATCGCGGCAACGCTATTGGGGCTGTCCCATACCGATCGTTAAGTGCACCGATTGCGGCATCGTTCCCGTCCCCGAATCGGATTTACCGGTCACGCTTCCGGATGACATATCATTCGACCAACCCGGCAACCCCCTGGATCATCATCCGACTTGGAAGATTGTCAGTTGTCCGAAATGCGGCACCGAGGCTGAGAGGGAAACTGATACTTTTGATACTTTTTTCGAGTCTTCCTGGTATTTTGCCAGGTTCTGCTCTCCCCGTTCTGACCGGGCATTAGACCGAAAGGCTGTCGATTATTGGTTGCCGGTAGATCAGTATATTGGCGGTATTGAGCACGCTGTTTTACATCTACTGTATTCCCGATTTTTTACAAGAGCCATGCAAAAATGTGGCTATCTGGATGTATCCGAGCCCTTTGCCGGTTTAATGACCCAGGGTATGATTTGCCATGAAACCTATCAGGATGGTAGCGGCAATTGGGTGTTTCCAAATGATGTTGATCACAGTACCAACGGTGAATTACGACACAAAGATACCGGTCAATCGGTTACTGTCGGCCGATCCGAGAAAATGAGTAAATCGCGGCGGAATGTCGTCGATCCCGAAATTATCATTGAAGAATACGGCGCCGACACTGCGCGCCTGTTTATGTTGTCGGACAGCCCACCGGATCGGGATCTCGATTGGACCGAGGCGGGTATTGAGGGCGCCTGGCGATATATCAATCGACTTTGGCGAATGGTATCCGAACCCAAGGTCGTCGTCCTTAATGGGGAAAGTTCGGTACCGGAAGGTGGCCCGGTTGGCGGCGGGGAACAGATTGAAAGGTTGCGTCGGACCATTCATCAGACAATTCATGCCGTAAGTAATGATCTAGATCTGTTTCACTTTAACAAAGCGGTTGCTCGCATTAGAGAGCTGACCAATGCCCTCGATGAAATGGATCCGGCTGATGAGCTGGCGCCTTCGACATACCGATACGGCATGGAGGTGGTTGTCTTATTAATCGCGCCCATGATGCCCCACATCGCTGAGGAGATGTGGCTTTACCTCGGTCATGAGGAATTAGTCGTCGATACCCCATGGCCTGAATATGACGCCTCGCTCTTGCAGGAAGATAGCGTTACAATGGGAGTGCAGGTTAACGGAAAAATACGGGGAACTGCGGAGTTACCAAGGGATTGTAGCCAGGAGGAGGCCGAGAGCGCGGCTCTAGGTTTGAAAACAGTTGTAACCGCTATGGACGGCAAGCCGGTAAAGAAAATGATCTATGTGCCGAACAGGATTATCAATGTGGTTGTATAAGAATTTAGCGATTGCGAGTTTGGTTTTATTTTTAGCCGGGTGCGGGTTTTCACCGATTTACGGAGGAAAGTTCGGTGGCGCTTTGACCATTGATTTAAGCAGGATAAAAATCGAACCCATTAAAGACTGGGCCGGGCAAATGCTTAGAAACGAACTCGAACAAAAAATTAATCCGCTGGGCGTAAAACAAAAAAAGTTATTCAGATTGAACGTCACGCTGTCAGAAAGCAAACAGGAACTGGCGATCAAGAAATCAGAGATCGCCACGCGTGCAAATCTCAAACTAACAGCTTTATACATTCTGACTAGTCAAAAAAGCGGCGTTACCGTTACCTCGGGTTCAAGCAGTATTATTGTCGGCTACAATATTTTAACCCAGGACTTTGCCACACTCATAGCTGAGAAGGATGTACGCAAACGGGCTGCCAAAGAATTGAGCACCGATATTACCAATCGTTTGGCCGTCCATTTTCAGCTCAATCGAAGAAAAGCGGCTGCCGTCAAGTGAAGCTCTCTGCAGCAAAATCAAAAACATTCATTCAAAATCCCGATCCGAATATACGCGCTGTTCTGATATTTGGCGCCGATCGGGGGTTGGTGTATGAGAGTGTCAGGGCTCTTGGCGAGACAGTCGTTGACGATCTGTCGGATCCCTTTCGCGTTAGCGAATTTTCTGGGACCGAGCTGAAATCTGATCCGGCACGGCTGATAGATGAGGCTGCCTCACAATCCTTGACCGGCGGTCGGCGGCTTTTATTGATTAGGCTTAGAGGAGAGGATATTTCTGATCCTTTGCTTTCTTTTTTAGATGATCCAGTAGGCGATTCGTTAGTCATTTTGGAGGCGGGAGAATTAACACCTAGGTCGCCAGTCCGCAAGCTGGTGGAAAAATCCGACAATGCGGCTGCAATAGCTTGTTATAGTGATAATGATCGTGATTTGAGCGGATTGATAAACTCGGTCCTGAATAAAAGCGGTAAACGGGTTTCGCATGACGGACTTACTTACTTGCTTTCAAATCTCGGGTCCGACCGCATGGTCTCCAGGAACGAACTGGATAAACTAATTTTGTATCTGGGTGATCGCGAAGAGGCTGCCTTGGAAGATGTTGTGGCGTCTATTGGCGACAGTGGAATTTTATCTTTGGATGAAATTGTCTATGCCGCCACCGATGGAAATAAAGTTTCTTTAGAGAAAAACCTCACCCGGGCCCTGGTTGAAGGCACTTCGCCAATTGACATTATACGGACCGCCAATCGCCACTTCCAACGGTTACAGTTGGCATGTAGTCATGTGAAAAATGGCCAATCCTCAACTCAGGCCATGAAATCTCTAAGACCCCCGGTGATGTTCATGTTCGCGGATCGGTTTAAGTCTCAACTCGACCGTTGGTCGGACGTTAAAATCAATCGCGCGCTGTCTGTTTTAACCCAAGCTGAAATCGACTGTAAATCGACAGGATTGCCGGATGGGGCCATATGCAGCCGGGCTCTGATGAGTTTATCACAGGCGGCCCGCCGATAACTCTATTATAAATTTAGTAGGTCCGGTTATGTTCGGAATGGTAAACGCGGGATAAGTCACGCCGTATCGGGATCGCCCTTTTCCAGGTTTGTTTCAGACATCAGTGCATCCAGGTCTTCGTCGGACAAGCTGAAATCCCCACCCAGTTTTATTTCCCCGTCCTCTATTTCATTACCGCCGTCCAACACCGCGCTCTGCTCCAATTGTGCTATAGCCTCATCGACGTCATCCGGTATAACACCTACTTAATCGCCGGATGCCGCGGCGCTTTCGATTGCTGCCAACTCCTCTTTGGCAATTTTGTTGATTGCTTCATCATCATCTTGGGGTGACTGATTGACAGCCAACCCTTCCAGCGGGTCTTCTGCTGGCGCGGTATCGGCGCCCATATTAATGGGGCCACTATGAGCCCCGTCCGTCAATCGGTGGAGTATACCATCAAGTTGTTCCAATGTTTGATAATTGATGAGGAGTTTACCTGAGTGGCCATCTGTCGAACTATTCGGTTCTATATCAATTTTCAAACCAAGAAGCATCGATAGATCGTTTTCCAGTGCAGCGGTGTTGGCATCCTTTTCCGCGGCTGGTTTCGGTGGTGATTTTAGGGCATCGGATTTGGCCGCAAGTTTTTCGGTCTGTCGAACGTTGAGCCCACTTTTCACCACCTTTTTAGCCAAACCGACTGGGTCTTCGGCATTCAGCAGCGCTCGGGCATGGCCGGCGCTAAGATCACCGTTATCCAGCATATCCTTGATGGCACTAGGAAGATTTAGAAGACGCATGGTGTTGGCGAGGTGGCTTCGGCTTTTTCCGATAATTTTACCGAGCTCTTCCTGAGTGTGCGAAAACTCTTCAATGAGTTGTCGGTATCCCTCCGCCTCTTCCAGCGGTGATAAATTTTCCCGCTGCAGATTTTCAACGAGCGCAACCTCAAGCGCCTCAACGTCATTGAGCTCTCTGACTAGTATCGGCACCTCATGAAGTTGGGCCAATTGCGCTGCCCGCCAGCGGCGCTCTCCGGCGATGATTTCGTAGGACCCGGTAATGTCTGGATGATCACGCACTAGGATGGGTTGGAGGATGCCCAGTTCCTGAATGGATCCGGACAGCTCTTTGATTTCCGTTTCTTCAAAAATGCGTCGCGGCTGGTATCTGCCGGGGTGAATATTTTCAATAGCGACTTTCGAAGGCGGAGAGGACAGACCCTGTTCCCCGTGACCAGCTTGTTCTTTTTCTCCGTCCCCCAATAGAGCGCTGAGACCTTTACCCAGATTTTTCCTTTTGCCTTCGTCAGTCATCAGGCCGCCAAACTCTTTTCTCGTTTCAGAACCTCACTTGCTAAATGGATGTAGGCTTGCGCTCCAGCGCATCCCGTATCGTAAAGCAACACTGGCTTACCATGGGACGGTGCTTCAGATACCCGAATGTTTCGTGGAATAACGGTATCGTAAACGATATCGCCAAAATATTCCCGTACGTCGGAAGCAACGGCATCCGATAGATTATTTCGTTTATCAAACATGGTCAGGACAATGCCCTGAATTTCAAGATCTGGATTGTAGTTCTGTTTGATTCGCTCAATGGTGCGGACAAGATGGCTGACCCCTTCCAGAGCAAAAAACTCGCATTGCAGGGGAACCAGGACGGCGTCTGCCGCATTAAGCGCGTTCACCGTCAGCAGCCCAAGCGCCGGCGGGCAGTCGATTAACACATAGTCAAAATTATCAACGTGTCCTTTTAAGGCGGTTTTCAACCTATAGAGGCGGTTTTCAACCTCAACCAATTCTATTTCAGCGCCGGATAAATCGACACCGGACGACACCAGGGATAATCCCGGTATGTCGGTAGTCGCAATAACCTGATCAAGGGTCGCCTCACCAATCATAACATGGTATGCGTTGACAGTGCGGGCCGATTGCTCGACGCCGAAACCTGTGCTGGCGTTTCCCTGGGGGTCAAAATCGATGACCAGTACCCGCTTGCGGACAGCAGCCAATGCCGTTGCTAAATTGATGGTCGTGGTGGTTTTCCCGACACCACCTTTTTGGTTAGCAATGGCAATTAACCTAGGTGCTACGCTTGAACTGTGATCGTTAATGGTTTCCATTGACGGGTTTTATCTTTCCGATTGCCAGGACGACGCCACCTGGATTGGTTTGTGACCGGTGTAATTTAACACTCATATTCCACTTTTTTNTCGATTCCGTCAATTCTTGTTCGTAGTTTNCTCCCTTTAAGAAGAGGCAAGTGCCGNTNTTTTTGAGTAATGGATACGACCAATCGAGTAACTTGTTCAACGGTGCGAGCGCTCTAGCGGTTATCATATCAAACTGCTGATCGCCGGGAAAATTTTCGATACGGCCCTGTTTAACTTCTATATTGGTTGCCGTCTGCCGGGCGACCTCTCGCAGAAAACTGCATTTTCTGCCATTCGATTCGAATAGCGAAATGTTTTTTTTGCCAAGAATCGCCAGTACAAGGCCAGGAAATCCGGCGCCACTGCCGAGATCGCCGATCGCCCCGGGCTTACCGCCAATGAGATCGTAGAGTTGGGCGGAGTCCAACATGTGGCGCTGCCAAATATCGTTCAGTGTATCCGAGCTGATCAGATTAACGCGCTTTTGCCACTTGGTTAATAGTTCGGCATACACGGTGAGTCGGGACAATGTTTCACATGAAACACCGATACGCGATTGAAACTCTTCGGGTGACATATTTTGAGTGGTGGATCGATTCTTACTCATCGGCAAGTTTCACGTGAAACACAAAATGCCATCAGGGCGTCATTATGCCGCAGACGAAGAAGCGTCAGTGGCATCTTGGCGAGCGACCCGGCGCACATATCCCAGCAGCGCCGTTAAAGCCGCCGGTGTAACACCTGATATGCGCGCTGCCTGACCAAGAGTTGCCGGCTTAGTCTCAATCAACTTTGATACAATCTCTGTGGAGAGTCCACCGATATTTGCGTAATCAAGATCATCGGGTAATTTCAAAGATTCGTCACTTCGGAAAGCTCTAATATCTGTTGCCTGGCGCTCCATGTATCCGGCGTAGCACCCGGCTATTTCAAGCTGCTCAATGATATCGGGAGAAAAATCACCCAGATCCGGCCAAAGCGGCAGCAACCGATGCACAGTGACATGGGGGTAACCCAGCATATCTATCGCTGATCGGCGGACACCGTCTTGATTAACCTTAAAGCCCTGTTGCGCCAAAATATTAGGCGTCTCTTTTAGCTCGTGGGCCAATTTTAATGCCCTATCCAGCTGTCTTTTCTTTGCGGCAAATTTGTTTTGGCGCAAAGATCCAACACAACCGACCGCACCGCCTAACGGGGTCAATCTCTGATCTGCATTATCAGCCCGGAGCTGCAGGCGATATTCGGCACGGGACGTAAACATTCTATAGGGCTCTACCGTGCCAACAGTAACCAGGTCGTCGATCAAAACGCCGATATAGGCATCGGCACGATCCAGAATTAAAGGTCCCTGACCAGTGACCGACCGGGCGGCATTGACTCCGGCCACTAAACCCTGGGCGCCGGCTTCTTCATACCCGGTCGTGCCGTTAATCTGACCGGCAAAATATAATCCGGGTACCCGCCGGGTTTCCAAACTGTTTTTAAGTTCCCGGGGATCGACAAAGTCATACTCGATGGCATAACCCGGTTGCAGCATCACTGCATGTTCCAGACCGGGAATGGTTTTCAACAGATCCCGCTGAACATCCTTGGGTAGAGAGGTGGATATACCATTGGGATACACCGTATGATCGTCCAGTCCTTCGGGTTCCAGGAAAATCTGATGATTCTCCCGATCGGCGAAACGCACAACCTTATCTTCAATCGACGGGCAATACCGGGGGCCCGTACTATCAATTTGTCCTGAATACATGGGTGCCCGATCCAGGTTGGCGCGGATGATATCGTGGGTCTTAGACGTGGTGCCGGTAATGTAACACCCAATCTGCGGTATCGAAATTTTCTTCGTTAAATAGGAAAAGGGCACTGGCGGATTATCGGCAGGTTGAAACATCAACCCTGCGGTATCGATAGTACGGCCATCGATCCTTGGCGGTGTACCGGTTTTTAAACGGCCTAAGGCGAATCCTTTTCGTTTAAGCGTATAGGCCAACCCAACAGCCGGTTTCTCTCCCACCCGGCCGCCCGGTAATTGAACTTCACCAACATGAATCAAGCCACGTAAAAAAGTGCCCGTGGTGATGACGATCTTTGGCGCCTTTACCTTATCGCCATTTCCCAGTTTCACACCACATAGAACATTGTCTTTATCGAACAGCAAATCTTCGGCTGAACCTGACCGGATTGACAAATTTTCCCTTTGCCCCAGCAGCTCCTGAACGGCAAGACGGTACAGCTTGCGATCGGCCTGGGCCCGCGGACCTCGAACTGCCGGACCTTTGCTTTTGTTAAGCATGCGAAACTGAATACCAGCCCGATCAATGGCCTTGCCCATAATCCCATCTAGAGCATCAATTTCGCGCACTAATTGGCCCTTTGCCAGGCCCCCAATGGCTGGATTGCACGACATCTCTCCAATGGTTTCGGATCTATGGGTCAGCAACAAAGCCCGGGCGCCCACTCGCGCCGCTGCATCCGCGGCCTCGCAACCGGCGTGTCCGCCCCCGATTACGATGATGTCATAGTCTTGTTTATCGGTCATACTTTTTGACATGGGGCGGGAACTTAAGCGTAGCCGAACGTGAAGTCAATTCAACAAAGGTTGCCGACCATATGAATTCCCATCAGAGAAAACTACCGCTATAAAAACGAAATCTATATTCTGTAAATACGAGAAAATGAGCACTATATATAGAAATCTATAAAATGTTTCACGTGAAACATCGGAAACTTCGCCTATTTGCCGATACAGAATTCTGAAAATATTATATCTAATATATCCTCCACCCCGACCTGTCCGGTTATACGCCCCAAGGCACGAACGGCAAGCCTAAGATCTTCTGCCTTTAATTCAGACTCTCCGGCATCCTGATACCGCACCAGACAGTGCAGAGATTCCTCTAGGGCTTGGCGATGACGCTTTTTAGTAATCGCGGGTGTCGCTGACAAGTGACATCTTTCTGATATTTCCTCTTTCAGTCGCGCCATCAGTAAATCCAATCCCTGCCCGGTGAGAGCAGAAACACCCAGGTAGGAACCTTCCATTGCCGTTTTTCGTGTCACCTCAAGTAAATCAACTTTGTTTACCAGGTGGATGGTGTGTGAGTCTGAAAGGCCATCCATATAGGAATCTCTCTGAGGCCAATGTGATCCATCGTGCACAGCAACAATCAAATCTGCTGATTTAGCACGATCTTTAGCGCGTCGTATTCCCTCCAATTCCACCATGTTTTCGGGTTCCCTGAGCCCGGCCGTATCGGCGAGAATTACCGGAAAGCCCTTAATATCTAAATGAACCTCAATGACATCTCTTGTGGTTCCGGCCTCTTCTGAAACGATTGCGGCTTTTTTCTTAGAGATTATATTCAGCAAACTCGATTTGCCAGCGTTTGGCGGTCCTACAATGGTGATATAAAAGCCATCCCTGACAATCTGTCCCTGCCCACCGTCATCCAGGTGAAACTTTATGTCATTCGCCAATTGATTTACTTCGTTATCAACCTTGGTCCGCAGATCACCCGGCAGGTCCTCGTCAGAAAAATCTATCTCAGCTTCAAACAATGCGCTGGCGTGCATCAGGCGCTGCCGCCATTTCTGATAAATCTCTCCCAACTCACCATTCATCTGCCGTTGGGACTGCAGACGCTGGGCCTCGGTTTCGGCGTTGATTAAATCCGCTAATCCCTCGGCTGCTGTAAGGTCCATTTTGCCGTTCTCAAAGGCCCGCCGCGTAAATTCACCTGGCTCAGCTATTCTTAGAAAATCCGCCGACCCTAGGTTTTCCAATACGGCGCTGGTAACTGCCCACCCCCCGTGGAGATGCAACTCCACCACATCTTCACCCGTAAAGCTCCTAGGTCCGGGAAACCAAAGCGCCAAACCATCATCAATAACGACATCATCATTTCGGTCTTTAAGTTCGGCCCGCACCGCTTGGCGCTCGACCGGCAGCGCTTGATCGCACAGATCTAGAATCACTTGAGACGCGTTCGGCCCGGATATTCGATAAACAGCAATACCGGCTTTGCCAGCCCCGCTTGCCAGTGCAAAAATTGTATCTTCTATCATCGAGTAACCGCAACCTCTCTCACGTTGATATGAGTTCTATTTTAATAATAATAATTTGCTTTTTAATGTTTTCATTTTTTAGAATGATCTGTAATTTACTGATCTAACGTGAAGCCCTGTTTATACACCTGTATCACTCGGAGACCCACTTTGTCAGTTCTTTTGCCGGCTGAAAACCTCCTCGGACAGGAGACCAGCCCTTATTTATTGCAGCATAAAGACAATCCTGTTCACTGGCGTTCCTGGGGGGCCGAAGCCTTCGATGAGGCTAAGGAATTGGACAAGCCTATATTATTATCAATAGGTTACGCCGCATGCCATTGGTGCCATGTGATGGCCCATGAAAGTTTTGAAAACGACTTCATCGCTAATCTCATGAACCAGTTTTTCGTCAACATCAAGGTCGACCGAGAGGAACGCCCCGATGTTGACACCATCTACATGACGGCGCTCTCCATGATGGGGCAGCAGGGCGGCTGGCCGTTGACGATGTTCATGACGCCAGACCGGCAGCCCTTTTGGGGAGGTACATATTTTCCTCCGGAAGCCCGTGTTGGGCACCCAGGTTTCGCCGACATACTGTCATCGATCTCGATGCTTTACCGGGAGCAAAAAGAAAAAATCATGGGAGACGTCAAAACCGTTGAAGAAAGCCTTCAGCGTATGTCAGCTGTAGCTCCGCCCTCATCACCCGGCTTATCTTCGATCGACGATGTTACCGACATCGCTAGAATATCCATGAGCATGATCGACATGGTTCACGGCGGCATGTCCGGCGCTCCCAAATTTCCCCAGCCCTCTTTGTTCTATATGCTGTGGCGCAGCTCTATCCGCAGTCACGACCCCAAACTTAAAGAAGCCGTCGTCTTCAGCCTGACCCAGATGTGCCAGGGGGGGATCTATGATCATCTGGGTGGTGGTTTTGCCCGCTATTCAACGGACGTTCGCTGGCTAGCGCCGCATTTCGAAAAAATGTTGTACGACAATGCGCAGCTCATTGGCCTTTTGACATCGGTCTACGCTGAAACAAAAAAACCCCTGTTTAAAATGCGCATCACCGAAACGGTGGAATGGTGCCTGCGTGACCTGCAGACGGATAAGGGCGGTTTCGCTGGCTCTCTTGATGCCGACAGCCTCGACAGCGAGGGACATTTCCGAGAGGGCGCCTACTACGTTTGGCAGGCTGCTGAAATAGATGATTTGTTGGGCGACAACACGGGTTTTTTCAAAGATTATTATGATGTCAGCGATCACGGCAATTGGGAGAAAACGAACATCCTCAATCGCCTTGGTCGCACCGAAGACGCGGGAGAGCCGACGGAAGCCAGACTGGCCGGTTACCGGGCAGCCCTACTAAAGGCGAGAGAATCAAGGCCGCCTCCTGGACTGGATGACAAAATCCTCACCGATTGGAACGGCATGATGATCGCCGCCCTGGCCCAGGCCGGATCTTATTTTGATAAGCCCGGTTGGATTGATGCCGCTGAAAAAGCCTATAAATTTATCCAAACATATATGCAGGTTGGCACCCGTTTATGTCATTCCTGGTGCACCGGTATCGCCAGCCGCGCAGATGTACTCGACGACTACGCCATGATGATTCAAGCGTCCTTGGCGCTGCTTCAAGCCACCTCACAATCCCGGTACCTGACCGATGCGGAGAACTGGTTCCAGGAACTGAATAATCGTTATTATGATAACAATAGTGGCGGTGGCTATTTCTTTTCACCGGTCGATGCCAACGATTTGATTACCCGAACCCGCTATGCCTTCGACAATGCAACGCCTGCCGGTAACGGTGTCATGGTGGAAAACCTGGCCCGTCTTTATCACCTTACCGGTAACGATCTTTACCGTCGCCGGGCGGAGCAGTTGGTTCGGGCTTTCTCGCCCCTCCCCCCCCAACAATTGCTCAACATGGCCAGCCTTTTAAACGGATTCGAAATTTTAGTAGCCGCGAAACAGGTTGTCCTAATCGCCTCTGAAAAAGAGGAGGGAGACTTGGCAAGAACCGCCATAGAACATGGGGGGCCGACATTAGTATTTACCTGTATCAATCCCGCGTCTTCCCTGCCTGATAATCACCCCGCTAGCGGGAAAACCATGATCGATGACCAGCCAACCGCATATGTCTGCTCGGGAAAGACCTGTGGCCTGCCCCTGACGGACGCTGCATCCTTGAAACGGGAGCTGTCTGGAGAGTAACCTTTTATCATGCTTCACCTTTTGGCTCCAGATGCAGCAGATTTCCTTCGGGCAGATTTTATCTTATGGCCAGGTTGCCAAGAATCTCAACAGCGCCGTTGGCGGCGCTTGAGGCTAAAATCCGACCCCCATAATTGTACCCCACCACTTGGTAGTCGGGTCGGGCGGCAGGTTCGGTGGTTACTCGGGCGGCAACGGACTATCTACCAAAGAGGCCTTGCTTCGCCTCGAAAGCATTTTTAAAACTTAAATTTTAAAACCATAAACCCAGAAAAGGGGAGGATCATGACCAAAGGTATTCGTATCCATGAAACCGGCGGACCGGAAAAACTGCTTTACGAAGACGTTGACGTCGGTGCGCCGGGCCAGGGCGAAATTCGTATTCGCCACTCTGCAATCGGTCTCAACTTTATCGACTGTTACCAGCGGTCCGGCCTATACCCCTTACCCGGCTTGCCGCTGATCCTAGGCGCCGAGGGCGCCGGTGTGGTGGAAGAGCTGGGCGCGGGCGTAACCGACCTAGCGATCGGCCAGCGGGTGGCCTATGCGGGCGGCCAAATCGGCTCCTATACAGAGGAACGCACCATGTCGGCGGATGTCGTCGTACCCGTACCCGACAGCATAGACGATCAAACTGCCGCCGCTATGATGCTCAAGGGTATGACGGTCTATATGCTGCTGCACCGATGTTACACTGTGCAGCCGGGCAATACAGTTTTGGTCCACGCCGCCGCCGGTGGTGTCGGCACTATCATGTGTCAGTGGGCTAAGCATTTGGGCGCGACGGTCATCGGCACGGTGGGCACGGAAGAAAAAGCTGAAATCGCCAAGGCTCATGGCTGTGATCACCCTATTCTTTACACCAAAGTAAATTTCGCCGAACGGGTGCGGGAAATTACCGGCGGTATCGGTATTCAGGCGGTTTATGATTCCATCGGCAAGGACACCTTCATGGGTTCCCTCGATTGTTTGGAAAAATTCGGCTCTCTTGTATCCTTCGGTAACGCCTCCGGGCCGGCCCCGGAAATTTCTCCGCTGTTGCTGATGCAGAAAGGATCATTGTTCCTCAACCGTCCGACCCTGATGAACTATACGGAAAAGCGGGAGAACATATTGAAGGCCTCCCAGGCGCTATTTGATGTGGTCAGCGGCGGCCAGGTTAAGATCGAGGTCAGCCAGACTTACGCCCTCGAAAATACCGCCGAGGCCCATGCCGATCTGGAAGCCCGCAGGACCACAGGCTGTACGGTTCTGCTGCCCTAAAATAACTGGAGAGAATTAAAGTGGAGAAATGAAGCGCAGTTAATCCGCGCCTTAATTTTTAGGTGTTCATTGAATCGAAGAAGTCGTCGTTGTTCTTCGAATCCTTGAGCTTCTCAATGAGGAATTCCATAGAATCCACAACCCCCATGGGATTGAGGATACGCCGGAGCACCCACATCTTCGAAAGGGTTCCTTTGTCCACCAGCAGTTCTTCTTTCCGCGTGCCGGAGCGGGTAATATCCATGGAAGGCCAGGTCCGTTTGTCGGTGAGCTTGCGGTCGAGAATAATTTCCGAGTTACCAGTGCCCTTGAATTCCTCGAAGATGACCTCGTCCATGCGGCTGCCGGTATCGATCAGGGCGGTGGCGATAATGGTCAGCGAGCCGCCTTCCTCGATATTGCGGGCAGCGCCGAAGAACCGCTTTGGCCGTTGCAGCGCGTTGGCATCTACGCCGCCGGTCAGAACCTTACCCGATGACGGCACCACCGTGTTATAGGCGCGGGCCAGCCGCGTGATAGAATCCAGGAGAATAACCACGTCACGCTTATGTTCCACCAGACGCTTGGCCTTTTCGATCACCATTTCCGCTACCTGCACATGGCGGGAGGCCGGTTCATCGAAGGTGGAACTCACAACCTCGCCCTTCACCGAACGCGCCATATCTGTCACCTCTTCGGGGCGCTCATCGATCAAAAGAACGATGAGATAGCATTCCGGGTGATTGGCCGAGATGGAGTGGGCGATGTTCTGCAGCATGACCGTTTTACCGGTTCGGGGCGGTGCCACGATGAGGGCGCGCTGACCCTTGCCTACCGGCGTTATCAAATCGAGCACCCGCGAGGTCGGATCCTTGTGTTCCGGATCGTCGATTTCCATCAGCAGGCGTTCTTCGGGATAAAGGGGTGTCAAATTGTCGAAGTTGATGCGGTGACGTACTTCCTGGGGGTCACCGAAGTTTATCTTGGTCACCTTTAACAGCGCAAAATACCGTTCGCCGTCCTTGGGCGCCCTGATCTGACCTTCCACCGTATCACCGGTTCGGAGACCAAAGCGCCGGACCTGACTAGGCGACACATAAATATCGTCCGGCCCCGGCAGATAATTAGCTTCCGGCGAGCGTAAAAACCCAAAGCCGTCCTGCAAAACCTCGAGCACGCCATTGCCGAAAATAGCAACGTCGTTCTCCGCCATCTGTTTAAGTATGGCGAATAGCATGTCTTGTTTGCGCAGTGTGCTGGCGTTTTCGATCTCCAGCCCTTCAGCAAAATTAAGAAGGTTTGTAGGTGATTTTTCTTTGAGTTCTTGAAGGTTCATTTTTCTAAACTTCGGATTTTCGTGGTCGGATTACAGCCATGGTGGATTGGAAAAAAAGATGACGAGCGTGGTCAAACGGGAAGATTTATCGGACGAAATTACGGAACGGAATAGGTGGATTAAACACCTAATAAACGAAAAAATATTTTGAAAGTATTAAGTCCCGCCCAGAAGATATAACCAAAACTCAACGGAATTTCTCAGTGATTTTCACCACCATTACATAATTGTTTCGATCAAGTCAAATATAGATTTCACACTTTTTTTGAGATTAAAACGGCTTTACCACAGCGAAGATAACGATACCGATCATCAGAGCCGTGGGAACCTCATTCATGACGCGATAGAATTTCGCCGGCCTTTGATTGGAGTCATTCTCAAAATCCCGCCACCATCGGTTCATCATGCCGTGCATGCCTAACAGCAGAAGGACGCACAGTAATTTGCTGTGCAACCAGCCGTCCGTCCAGCTATCGATATCTAGATTGGCCAACAATAGTCCGCCGAAAATCAAGGAGACGACCATGGCCGGGTTCATGATAGCTCGCAGCAGTCGCCGTTCCATTATTTTGAAGGTCTCCGACTTATCGGATCCAGGCTCTGCATCGCAGTGATAGATGAACAAGCGCGGCAGATACAGCAGGCCCGCCATCCAGGCCATTACGCTGATAATATGCAGCGCTTTTATCCAGACAAAGGCCGTTGAAGATAAATCAATCATAACTGTTTCCTATCTTGTTCCGCCGCATTTGGGCAACACATGTTATCCTGTGGACAGGTAAGCTCATCTCCCGGACCTATATTTTTTTTTCCCGCCACCGCATTTTCTACCAGTGCCGCCAGACCGGAGATAAAATCTTCCGCCACGCCGACGGTAGCCGCCCGGTAATAAGCAGGAATGCCGAGGTCTGCCGCCATGTCCCGATACTCGATATCCAATTCCACCAAAGTTTCCGAATGTTCCGAAACAAAGGCGATGGGAAAAATACAAACGGCAACGTTATCCTGCGCCGCACGTTTAATTTCATCATCCAAAGAAGGACCGATCCATTGCAGTCGGCCCACCCGGCTTTGATAGCAAATTGTCCAACGATCTTTTGCAAGGCCGGCCCGTTCAGCGATGGCGCTGGCAGATTGTTCTACCTGCCACTGATAGGGATCTCCTTTGTCGATGATATTTTGCGGTAAACCGTGGGCCGAAAATAAGACGCGGATGTTGTCGTTTTGGCCCCTTGCCATTTCTTCATTCAATCCCTTCGCCGCTGAGGTAACCCATCCTTGGCCTGTGGGATAACAGCAAACGGCGAAAGTCGGTTTGTTTAATCCAATACGCGCTGCGGCCTTTTTCCAATCCGTAATCGACGATCCCGTGGTGGTGGTGGAAAACTGCGGATAGAGCGGCAGCAGGACGATTTCATCCGGATCGAAGGATTTTACCACTTGCACTACATCGGCGCTCATGGGGTGCCAATAACGCATGCAGGCGAAAACCTTACTGTCCGGACTGGCCGCCGAAAGCTTTTTTTCAAGGGCCCGCGCCTGGTCATTGGTCATATCCAACAGAGGTGACCGGCCCCCCATATGGGCATAGATTTCTTTGGCCACCGGCGCACGCCGGGCTGAAATAAATTTAGCAAGCGGCCAGCGTATGAGACCCGGCAGGTCAATAATAGCCGGATCGTTGAACAG
>PBQI01000020.1 GCA_002725625.1 Rhodospirillaceae bacterium
CAAACCCGAAACCGGTTTTGTTGTCATCTGAAACGAGAAACTTGGTCATGCTGCACCTCCTATGGTTAATTTTTCCCGCCTCATGCGGAAAATGGAACATTAGGCGTCCGGTGGCGAGGAGTAGTATTTCCGGCGATTGGGTTGCTCTTAAACCCGCCTTGGGAGGACAACATGTATGGCGGTATCTCCGCCAAGCAAGGGGACTATAGTGGAGCCGTGGAGCCGGGGAATGAAAGAGGTCTGGCGGCTATGTGCACAGGTGTGACAACACAAAAACCTCGCCTAAACAGCTAGATTTTAATAAAAACTGAAGTTTCAAACGGCTGTCAGGCGGCTTTTTTGGCCTGGGCTTTTTTGATACGGTTTTTGATCTTGAGGGCTTCCGGTGCCAATTTTGTATCGGATGTAGCCATCAGATAGGCGTCGAGGCCACCTTTATGTCCAATCGAACGCAGCGCCGAAGCGGAAACTTTCAGTTTCACCTTACCAAGAGCATCCGAGAAAAGTGTCATTTTGTGAACATTGGGCAAATAGCGCCGACGCGTCCTATTGTGCGCGTGGCTCACATTATTGCCGGTCAAAACGTCTTTTCCGGTGACATCACAACGGCGCGCCATAATCTTAATCCTTCAAATCTAATAATATAAACGGGCTCAACAAAACTTAATTTGGCAAAATTTAATTTGGCCCAGCCCCATCAAGATGGCGGTTTTTTACGGCTCAAGAGCCCCGCAGTCAAGCGTTAATAGCCGATTTGGGGGCACCCGGTTTGGGTATCCCCAGTCATCCGAATTAACCCATTTTAGCCTGCAGGTTCTTGTCCAGTTTGTCGAGGAACTGCTGGGTGGTCAGCCAGGGCTGATTGGGGCCGATCAAAAGCGCCAAATCCTTGGTCATATGACCTGATTCCACTGTTTCAATACAAACCTCTTCGAGCTTGTTGGCGAATTCCACCACCTCTGGCGTTTCATCGAAGGTACCCCGGTAGTAAAGACCGCGGGTCCAGGCGAAGATTGAGGCGATGGGATTAGTTGAGGTTTCCTTGCCCTGCTGGTGCTGGCGATAGTGCCGCGTGACCGTGCCGTGGGCGGCTTCGGCTTCAACCGTCTTACCGTCCGGAGTCATCAGTACCGAAGTCATCAGCCCCAGGGAACCAAAACCCTGCGCGACGGTGTCGGATTGCACATCGCCGTCATAGTTTTTACAGGCCCAGACGTAACCGCCTTCCCATTTCATGGCGCAGGCTACCATGTCGTCGATCAGGCGGTGTTCGTAGGAAATGCCCTTTGCTTCAAATTTACCTTTGAATTCCTCTTCGTAAACTTCCTGGAACAGGTCCATGAAGCGGCCGTCATAACGTTTGAGGATGGTGTTCTTGGTCGACAGATAGACCGGCCAGCCGAGATCAAGACCATAATTCATGCAGGCCTGGGCGAAACCCCGGATTGAATCGTCCAGATTGTACATGGCCATGGAAACGCCGCCCGACGGTGCGTCGAAGACTTCGTGTTCAATCACGTCGTCGCCGTCCTCGGGAACAAATTTGACGGTCAGCTTGCCGGCGCCGGGGAAAACGAAATCAGTTGCCCGATATTGATCGCCAAAAGCGTGACGGCCGATGACAATGGGCTTGGTCCAGCCCGGCACTAGGCGCGGCACGTTTTTACAGATGATGGGCTGGCGGAAAATGGTGCCGCCCAGAATATTACGGATGGTTCCATTGGGCGAACGCCACATTTCCTTGAGAGCAAACTCTTCGACCCGCGCCTCATCGGGAGTGATGGTCGCACATTTGACGCCGACGCCGTATTCCTTGATAGAGTTGGCGCAATCAATGGTTATCTGGTCATTGGTTTCGTCGCGTTTTTCAACGCCCAAATCATAATATTTCAAATCCACATCCAAATAGGGCAGGATCAATTTATCTTTGATGAACTGCCAAATAATGCGGGTCATTTCGTCGCCGTCGAGTTCGACGATCGGATTAGCAACTTTAATTTTGCTCATTTAATTGAACTCCAGTGTCATGGAATACCCTACTGTTCTTCACTGAAAGTCCGGCGGGGGGGGCCCCTGGCGATGATTTAATCTCGGACGGCCCGGAACATAAGGGCCAAGAGCCCAAATAGCAAGGTCAGTTGCAGGGAAATACAAGGTTTCGGCAGGTATTTCTATAGATGATCTTCCAACACTTCGCGGTCAGGTTCGGGAGCATTAGCAATGGCAGTGAAAATTTCGTCGACCGAGGAGACAATGACGAACAGGTCGCGGGCCTTAGGATGGGCGAAACCGCCGTCAATAACACCTTCTATCAACGTCCTTAAGGTTTTCCAGTAGCCATCGACGTCCAATATTACAATGGGCTTGGCGTGGAGCTGCAACTGTTTCCAGGTAATTATTTCCAGGCATTCATCCAGCGTACCAAGCCCACCCGGCAGTATGACGAAGGCGTCGGACCGCATGAACATGGCATTTTTGCGTTCATGCATGGATTCAACGGCGATCAATTCCGTCACACCGTCATGTCCGACTTCCAGGTCATGGAGAAAATGCGGGATGACACCGGTGACTTCACCCCCGCCGGACAGCACTTCGTCGGCGACGAACCCCATGATGCCGATACGCCCACCGCCGAACACCAGGCGAATCCCCTTCTCCGCCATAGCACCGCCCAGTTCCCTGGCCGATGCCTCGTAAGCTGGTGATGCCCCGGCTTTGGAGCCGCAAAAAACGGCGATTGCATTGATGTCTTTCATATTGTGTTCGTCCGACCTTTTATTCGATAGCGTTAGCGCGCATCTTATACAGATTTATTTTATTTGTCTTAAAGGCGTATGCACTTCCCCCTCCCAATTGAAAACGGTGCCGAATCAGGTTACGCCTGTTGGATAAGTAGAATAAATATCAAATCGGAATATGATAGAGTATTTATCGAAAATTTGGATTTCATCGTACCTGACGCCGTTTTTGGGTGTAGCAGTTCTGGTCGGCTTACTTAAACTGACCGCCAAGGGTGGGACCGGTTTCAACCCACAGCGTTCTCTTCCCGGCGCCTCGGTCGGTGTCGCCTTCGCCTGGGTCAGCGCCTTGGTATTAGGATCGCCGGAATTTCCCCCGATACCGGGCAGCGGCGCCATTGTCAGCACCACGGCTACATTGCTTTTGCTCGGTGTCCTGCTCGACTATTTCCTGCCAATACAGAATTTGAATTTTCGCCTTTGGGAAACCGTCATTGTAATTGTTTCCGGCATCGCCTTGATCGCCTGGCTGCGGGCGGGATTAGACCTGTGGACCGTTTTCCTGCTACTGATCTGGGGCATACTGGTTTTCCGGCTGCTGAAAGTCGGGGCGCAAATCCGCATCGGCATGGCGTCTGCAACGGCCATGATGATCATGGCAGCATGTGGTCTGGCGGCGGTATCGGCAATCGCCGGTCTACCCGCCGATGCAGAAATCGCCATTGGATTGGCCGCAGCAAATTTGGGGCTGTTTGTGTGGAACTGGCCTAAACAACGATTTGTTTTCGGCTTCTGCCTGTTGTTGGCCGGAGGCGGCGCTTTGTTTATTTTAGCGGTCCGCCTCCTGGAGGAAAGCGCGACTTTTGCTCCTTCTCTGGTTCTCGTCGGATTTGTCCTGTTCGCCGATACAGCGCTTGGACGTATCCCTCTCCCTTCGATATTGAGGAAGCAGATCGCGATTCCACTGATGATCGCGGTAATTTCACTTTTGCCGTTGGCCTTGGCGGCGGCGGCAGCACTGATAAGTGTTGATTTTTTGGGCAGTTAATAACACTGTTCATCTTTTTTCTCGTGATTATTGCCTCGCGCAGCGCCACGTACTACTCTGGCCGTCACCAACTCAGCAGATGAGGTGAATGTGACTAAATCGGCACTCTTGGCCATTATCGGCAGCGTGGTCGTCGTTGCGGCGATTACTTTGAATCTCGTTCTCGACGACGTCAATGACACGTCGCAGAAAAAAGATTCCGCCGCTCAACCGCTGCAGCAGGCAAAACCAAAAGCACCGGTGAAGACAAAGGTTGATGCACCTCAGATCGTTCGCCCCAGTTTTGATATCGTCCGCATCAATCCTCAGGGTGACACCGTTATGGCCGGCCGCGCCATGCCCGGCGCAAAAGTGGAAATTTTCGACGGTGACAAAAAAATCGGGGAAGTAACCGCTGACCAACGTGGCGAATGGGTTTTTGTTCCGACAACGCCGTTGGCGCCGGGCAGCCGCCAGCTGTCTCTTAAAATGATAGGGGCGGACGGCAAATTGATGCCGTCGGATTCGAACGTCGTTTTGGTTGTTCCCGAAAAGGGCAAAGATATCGCCGGACGGCCAACCGGCGATCCGACCCAGCCCTTGGCTATGATAGTACCCAAGAAAGGTGGCGGCGGTATCGAGGTGCTGCAAAAACCGACACCCGATTCTGCGGATGGGCACACCATCGCCCTTTCGGTCGATACCATTGACTATGACGAACAAGGAAAACTGGATGTCATCGGCAAGGCGCCGCCAAGCGCCATGATCCATACATATATCAACAACAATTTCTTCGGTCGCAGTGCCGCTGATCAAAAAGGTCGCTGGCTGCAGTCGCCGGATAAACATGTTAAACCGGGCGTGTATACATTGCGGGCGGATCAGGTAAATAAGGACGGCAAAGTATTGGCCCGAATCGAAGTGGTATTTGCCAGATCCGTGCCGCTTACCGGGGTCAAACCCGGTAGTTTGATCGTGGTTGAATCCGGTAACAGCTTATGGCGTATCGCCCGGCGCACCTATGGTACCGGCTTTCGCTACACTGTTATCTATCAAGCCAATAAGGAACAAATTAAAAATCCCGATATGATTTTTCCAGGCCAAGTATTCACTCTCCCTTCGATTAACTAGACTTTACCATTGATCATGCACTGTTTGGTACACCCTGGAATGAAGTACGCACAGTGCTCAAAACGATTTGAATTGTCTCGAAAAGTCACCAGCAAGTAGGTGAGGAAAAAGTCCACAAATCAGATAGAAATTCGGCTTGTTTGGATGGCGATGAAGCCATCTAACGGTCGGAGAATATCGTACAAATGTTGTCGGATTGGACGTGGGATATCGACAGCGAATCCGTAATCACCAATATTTCAGGACGTTTTTCAGATATCCTCAGTCTGGAGTCTAGTTATTTTTTCGGCAAGAAGATTAACCACCTGATTTCGTCTGACAAAATGACCAAAGTAGATTTCAGCGGTTTTTTAATCAGCCCTTCAGAGATTTTACCATCGACATAAATGACCAGAATGGAGTTACTAAATATTTCTCCTTGAGCAGCACGCCGATATGCGAACAAGGAACTAGAAAATTCTTGGGCGCGTACGGAATAGCCATTGATGTTACGCCAAAGATGACCGCTGAAATCACGTTAAGGGAAAGTGAAGCCAGATACCGGACACTGATTAAAATGTCGCCGACTGCCCCATCACAGCTCTGTTGGATCTTAGGCAAAAAAGAAAACCGGATAAAAAAACACAATCATAAGTTCTCGCAATTCAGGAGAATAAGCCGTGACGCTGCTTTATGATATTGATTTCTATCGCAATCGGGGAAATCTGTAAGTATCCTATGCTGACTCTGGTAGATGAACGCCGTTACATGGCGGCTTGGCAAGAAACCGAAGAGAAAAGAGCCCTGGAAGGTCTTATGACCAGCCATCTACGCCTGGTTGCGAAGTTCGCCAACGGATTCAAGCGATACGGATTATCGTAGGAAGATTTAATCTCGGAGGGCTGCATCGGGCCATTGTAGTCTATTCATCGATTCGATCAAAGCCATGGTTTCAGACTCTCTAGCTATGCCAAATTGTGGATAAAAGCGGCCATGCAGAAGTTCATCATGCGCTCCTGGTCGCTGGTGCGCATTGGCATGATCGTTGGCCAGAAAAAGCTATTTTTCAACCTGCGGCGAATGAAAATGGAACTGAGAGATGGCGTTGATATCCATTTGTCGCAAGATGATGTCGAGTTGATTATGAAACGCCCCAAGGTAGCGGAATATGAAGTTATCACCATGGAAAAGCGGATGAGCAACCATGACCCATCGCTCAATAAAACCATCAGCGATGAAGAAAAAACGGTGTTACTGGGCGGTCTGCTTGATCCTCCGGATGACCAGGAAACC
Source organism: Rhodospirillaceae bacterium (assembly GCA_002725625.1). Taxonomy (GTDB): domain Bacteria; phylum Pseudomonadota; class Alphaproteobacteria; order Rhodospirillales; family UBA2165. Next base: position 6,169 of record PBQI01000020.1, read on the forward strand.
AGTTATGGCGATATGCAGGAATTGCAATTTCCAGAGAAAATTGATTGCCCAGGCCCTGGATCAATTCTCGAACGGGGAGTGTCAAATATTCATTGATCGGCGAATTCAGAATGATCGGCAAACCCTTGGCGAACTGGGTGAAAAATTGAGCATTTCGCCTGAACGCGTACGTCAAATTGGACATGGTGTGTTTAACAAAATCAAAGAGATCGTACGTAAAGAAGCTGAAATCATCCAGGCCTCTACAAACATTAGCTAACTAATTTAATTCCGCCATTTTTCGCACGGCACTGTACTAGTTCGTTAATCCCGGTTAAAACCCGGGCTTAACGGATTATTTCTTTCTGGGACGTATGGTTTTTCTGGAGAGACCGTACAAAGAAAGGATCGAAACTTGTTGAAATCGGTATTGGTGCCCATCAATCGCGCTGGTTGGCCCTTTATAGGTATATTAGCCACCATCACTGCGCTCTCCGCCTACTATTATCAGCCTTTGGGCTGGGTCGGTGTGATCCTCACCTTCTGGTGCGCCTATTTCTTTCGCGATCCCGACCGGACAACGCCGGTACGTGATGGCCTCGTCATCAGTCCGGCGGACGGCGTCGTCCAAAGTATCGGGCTGGCGGCACCACCCGCTGAAATCGGACTTGGCGATACACCGCGAAATCGAATTTCAATTTTTATGAACGTATTCGACGTACATGTGAACAGAATTCCGATAGCCGGTCGAATCGTTAAATTAGCCTATCGCCAGGGCAAGTTTTTTAACGCCTCTCTCGACAAGGCGAGTGAATTTAATGAGCGCCAGAGCTTTCATTTAAAAACCGAGGACGGAGCGGATGTCGGTGTCGTTCAGATTGCCGGCTTGATTGCGCGGCGGATAAAATGCGATTTATCGGAAGAACAATCGATGAAAGCCGGTGAACGATTTGGCCTGATAAGATTCGGCAGCCGCGTCGATGTATTTTTGCCCAATGGTGTGCCGCCTATGGTAGCTGTCGGCCAACGGGCCATCGCCGGAGAAACAGTTATTGCGGATTTTCGCGCCCAGGAACCGGCACGCAATGGCGAGATAAGATAGACCATGTTAGATAGGGTAACTTTATGTTGGGAACACGTCGAAAAAGACTTAAGGAATTATCCTTCAACAAGATGATCCCGAACATCCTTACGATGTTGGCTTTATGCGCGGGACTTACCGCCTTGAGGTTCGGTCTTGAAGAAAAATGGGAACCCGCAATCGTATCGCTGGTTATCGCTGGCGTTCTGGACGCCCTGGATGGACGTTTGGCGCGGGCGCTTCAAGGCACCAGTAAGTTCGGTGCGGAACTGGACAGCCTTTCTGACTTTATCGGATTTGGCGTCGCCCCTGCCCTGCTGCTGTATCTCTGGACGATGAAAGACGCAGGACCGATCGGATGGGTACTTGTCCTGCTCTTCAGCATTTGCTGCGCCCTTCGGCTGGCGCGTTTTAACACTGGTATCGACGAGCCGGACCAACCTGCCTGGACCAAGAATTTTTTCGCCGGTGTTCCCGCGCCGGCAGGTGCCGGACTAGTATTATTGCCGATAATATTGTCGTTCCAAATTGAAGCCGACTTTATTCGCCAGCCATTTGTCGTCGCCGTATTTATCATCGCTGTTTCGGGCCTGCTGGTCAGCCAACTACCAACCTATTCATTTAAAAATCTCCGGGTTCAGCATCGCTTTGTGCTGCTGACCATGCTGACGGTTGGCCTGCTGGCAGCGTTGATTGTCAGCGCGCCCTGGCTGACCCTGACGGTTATATTGGTTGTCTATATTGTAACGTTTCCCTTCGGTGCCCGCACCTATAAGGCCCTTGAGGCAAAAGCGAACGCCAAACCCAATGCAGAAGCGGGAATGAACTTGGTTGAAGAAATTGAAAATAAGTCCGCCGACTGAAGTTACTCAGCGGCGTTAATTTCGGCCGCCAACTTCCGGTTCGCCCGTTTCTCAAACCAGCTATGAACGTTGGCGCGAAGCATTAGGGAAGCCGGCGTAACCAGTAAGGTCAGGAAAGTCGCGAATCCTAATCCGAACACAATGGCCGTCGCCAATTGTGTCCACCATTGGGTGGAGGGCGCGCCAAAGGCCACTTCCCGCGTGACAAAGTCGATATTCACCCGGAAGACCATCGGCAACAAACCGAGAATGGTCGTTGCGGTGGTCAGCAAAACCGGCCGCATACGTTGCGCCCCGGTTCGCAATATTGCCTCGGTCGGATCACTGTACCGTTTCTTCATGCGGTCGAACGTATCAATGAGAACAATGTTGTTATTAACAACGACCCCCGCCAAAGCGATGACACCGACCCCGCTCATCACGATACCGAAAGGCTGACCGGTTAAAAGCAGTCCGATAAACACGCCAATGGTCGACATGATCACCGCCGATAGGATCAGGAGTGCGGAATAAAAGCTGTTGAACTGAGTCACCAGAATAATTGCCATGATAAACAGGGCAACAATAAACGCCTTGGAAAGAAAGTCGCGGGCTTTTCTCTGCTCTTCATCCTCGCCTTTGAATTTTATTCCGACACGGGGGTCGATACCCGTCGTCTTCAACCAGGCCGCTATTTCCTGGACCTTGTCGTCAGCCAGCAGACCAGGATCCAAATCAGCCTTAACCCAGAGCACACGTTTTCCGTCCACGCGATTAACTGTACCGATTTTCGGTTCAGCGTGGCGTTTGACAAAATTGCTCAGCGGCACGAGCCCCTGCGCCGTCCTCACCCGAATTGAATCAAGCTGTTTGATCGTACGGAATTCAACCGGATAGCGAACGCGGATTTCCACTTCATCATCGCTGTCATCAGGCCGGTATTCGTCAACCTTAATACCGCCGGTGACAAGTCGAATTACCTGTCCAATGGTTCGAATGTCCGCGCCGAACTTGGCAGCCTGAGCCCGGTCAACGGAGACTTCCCAGGTGATACCCGGCAGCGGTCGTGAATCTTCAATATTGAGCAACCCCGGCATCTTTTCCAGTTTAGCTCTGATTTTCAGCGCCTCTTTTTCCAATAATTCCCCATGGCGCGATGTAATTTGTAACTGAATGGGCTTACCAACGGGCGGCCCATCTTCCTGTTTACGGGCGTCTATGTAAATCCCAGCCAAATCTTTTGTCTTGGCTCGAACCTCATCGAGNATTTGGCTGGCNGGACGGCGTTTATCCCAATCGATAAATTCCAAGGAAATCGTGCCNATGATGTCCTCTGCTTCACGGCTGTCTTCGTCTTGGCCCGTTCTGGTATAGATGGTTTGGAATTCGGTCATGCCGAGGATACGGCTCTCCACCTGCCGCATTAGAGCGTCTTTCTCGTGGATCGACAGATTACCTCTGGCCCGCACCTGTAGTTTGGCGTTTTCGGGTTCTACATTGGGAAAAAATTCGACACCTTTGCCGAAAAAGGCATACGCGGTCTGAACCGCCACCAGCATTAGGATCGCCGCTAATAGAACTTTCGCCGGATGACGCAAGGCGATTTTCAAATATTGAATATAGGTACCGGTGAAGCCGCCAACATCCTCTATATCGCCGGTTTCACCCGCGCCGATCACCCGCATGGTTTTGTCATCCATAGCACCGGGCTTGCCGAAAATTGATCCCAAGGTCGGTACGAAGATCAACGCCATCAACAGCGAAGCAGCCAACGTCACCACCAGTGTAATGGGAAGAAATTTCATAAATTCGCCGACTACTCCCGGCCAGAACAATAACGGTAGGAAGGCGGCCAGCGTCGTCGCCGTTGAAGCGATAATCGGCCATGCCATGCGTTTGGCAGCCATGCTGTAGGCTAGATTGCGCGGCTCACCCCCGATCATTTTTCGATCGGCGAATTCCGTAACGACGATGGCGCCGTCAACCAACATGCCGACAGCGAGAATAAGACCAAACAACACCACGATATTGAGGGTAAATCCAAAAGCGGCAAGAGCCAGAATACCTATCAGGAAAGAACCGGGGATAGCGATCCCCACCAAACCGGCGGTCCGAAAGCCGAGTACGGCGACGATAACGACCATAACCAGAATAATTGCGCTCAGCACATTGTTCTGAAGATCGGCAAGCATTTCCCTGATATTATCGGATTTGTCTTGAGAGAAGCTGACCTGAACCGCACGCTGCAAATACCCTGGCCAGTTGGCACGCTCCTCTTCGACGGTCCGTCGGATTGCCTCTATGGTCTCGATTATATTTTCACCTGTCCGCTTGGAGATTTCCAGTGCAACAGCATTTTTTCCAGCCACCCGCGCGAACCCTTTGGGGTCCTTGAACGTATTGCGTACTTCGGCGATGTCTTTGACGCGAACCGCCGCGTCGCCGGCGACGACAACGGGCATGTTCATGATATCCCCAACCGTTTCAAAAATACCCGGCACCTTAATGGAAAAACGCCCTTTTCCCGTATCTTGGGCGCCAGCCGCAACAAGGAGATTATTGGCGCTCATAACCTGGGTGACAGAAGATGCTTCGATGCCGTAACTCTCAAGTTTTACGGGATCGATGATCACTTCAACCATTTCGTCGCGGTCACCGGCTATTTGAGCTTTCAAAACAGTGGGAATGCCCTCGATTTCATCTTGCAGTTTCTTCGCCAATCCAATCAGTTGTCTTTCGGGCAAGTCACCTGACAGAATCACAACAAGCACCGGAAACAAGCTGAAATTCACCTCATGAACGGTGGGCTCTTCCGTTTCATCGGGCAATTCTGGTTTGGCCAGATCAAGTTTCTCCCGGACATCATCCATGGCTTTGTCGGCATCGAACCCAGCATCAAATTCCAAAATGACATTAGCGCCGCCTTCGAATCCGGTTGACCGCATCTCCTCAACGCCTTCAATGACCCGGAGTTCTTGCTCAATGGGTCGAATTATCAGTCGTTCGGAGTCTTCCGGTGAAATACCGTCCAGCTTAGCATTGACGTAAACAATGGGTATATTGATGTCGGGGTTAGCTTCCTTTGGTATTTCCACAAAGGCAACACTACCCGAAACCAATATCAGAAATAGAGTCGTAATCATGGTGCGCGAATGGGTGATCGCCGCTTCGATTATTCTAGCGGTCATGATTTGTCGCCTTTAAGGGCGGAAACCGCCAGATCATTTTTTTGATTGCCTGTGGAAGCCCCTTCGGGGACGGCGATTACTTTTTGTCCCGCACGCACAAATTCCTGGCCGACGGTTATCAGTGTTGCTTTTTGCGGCAACCCGCCCAGCCACATGCCGTCCAGCGTATCGGCGATCAGTTCAATAGCGTAAAATTTTACCATGCCGCCGGCTTCAACGGCTTTAACTCCGACCACACCATTTTCCGACAAGGTAAGCACCGCCGGTGAAACCCGATGGGCTTTGACCTCGTCGAGCTTGAGCCGCATCTGGGCTGTCATACCGGCCATAATGCTGGCATCCAAATTATCGTTTTCCATTTCCACTTTGAACGTTCGGGTGGTCTTTAAGCTTTCCGACGAGATATAGCGAATGCGACCGTCAAACTCACGGCCACTGACCAGCCTTGCCTTGGCATCAGCCCCTTTCTTGATCATATCGACTTCACGTTCCGTAACCTCGCCAATTACCAGGATCGGCGACAGGTCGATAACCGTGGCGACCCTGTGGCCGACGGAAACATAGTCACCCAGTTCAACCGGGCGTTCATCAAGCACACCGTCGAAAGGTGCTCGGATGACGGTATGCCGGATATCCAGGCGAATTGTTTCAAGCGCCGCTTTGGCTGTTTCCAAATCCGTCTGCGTTTCCGCCAACTTCACTTTGGAGCGGAAATTTCGCGCTGACAGTTCCTTGGCCGCCTGAAACTCAATTTCCCGTTGGCGCAACAAAGCCCTGGCTGCCACCAGTAGGGACTGCCTATCATCCATGGCCAATTTTGCGATGATGTCACCTTTTTTTACCCTTTGGCCTTTTTTCGCCGCCAGAGAAACCACTTTGCCGGAAGTTTCAGATTTGAGTTCGACCTTTCGGGACGCCTCAGTCTTGCCCAGCATCACGAGTTCGTTGACCCTGGACTGGGCCGTTGATACCCGGACGCGTACTTTGGGCAATTCAGCTTTTTCAGAACCAACTGGTGACGAAGCCGTATCAGTTTTCGAATCATCATCAGCAAACTGCCCGGAAAGAACCCAACCGGAGACGACCGCCGCAAAAACAACAGCTATTACGTATGAACGCTTCATGCCACACCTCCCGCCGCGTGATCAATTGCTGCCGCAGCAACTTTTGATTTCTTGGTTTCTTTCAATTGGTCTTTCGAGTTTTCACCTGACAAAAGAAATTCTTTATTTTCCTCCAAATAATCGATAGCAGCCTGACAGATGGCGTATCCCAATCCGCTGACAAATTGATGCCCGAAGGGGTGATCGTCGCAAGCGGTGTTTTCGATACAGTCAATGCTGGTACGGTAATAATCGATATAGGCATCGAGAACAGCCGCCCGGTGACCGGGTTCAATCAGATGAGCGAAGAACATCATAACCAAACTGTCTGAGCGCACCCGATCCCTGGCCGGGGCTTGTTTTAGGCTCACCTTCAGTGCGTCACGCCCTGCTTCAGTTAGGCTGTAGACTTTCTTGGCCGGGCGACCTTCCTGCTCCATTTCGACGCAGGTCACCAAACCTTCATCCAATAATTTTTTTAAAGCCGGATATATCGATCCATAACCAGCGTCATAAAAATGTCTAAATGCGCCCTCTTCGAACATTTTCTTTATTTCGTAACCGGACGCTTCACCGATGCTGAGTGCGCCGAGACAAAGGGATTTCGTATCCATTGCAAACCTACATAATATGTGATTATATATTTCGTTTTGATATATACTTAAACAAGATATCTCAAACAATCATGATGTCAAGAAATTATATTTAACCGATATAGGTCTGAAGCTAGAAATTAAGATGGAAATTTTTGTTCTAGGCCAGATTCATCTGGCTGAGCATAGCAGCGACAAGCGGTCCCGGCGTCGAGAATTCATCTAACATTTCAAAATGATTGCGTTCTTCAAAAAAGAACCTCTGGACATCAACGCCTGTTTTTTCCCAGGCGTGGGAGAGTTCGCGCGACTGACGCTGAAACTCATCCAACTCTTTTCCTCCCCAGGCAAACAAAGCCGGCGGGAGATATTTTTTGGTCATCCCGGGTAAGTATAAATAAGCACTATTGCGTTGCGTCATATCTTCGTCCAGAGACAAATAGTCGTTTCTGGCGCTGAGACGTACAGGCTCCAGGTCAAAGGGTCCGCTCGCCAAGGTTACACCTTTGATGATATCATCGGGAACGCCGAAGTCGCCTTCCCAGTCTGTTACCGTGGCCATTGACGCCAAATGAGCTCCCGAAGAATGCCCAGACAAGAAGATACGTTCCCGCGCTCCCTCATATTTGTCCGCGGTATCATATATAAATTTTATTGCGCGGCGCACTTGGTTGACCATGCGATCCAGATTAGCTGCGGGTGCCAAGGAGAATTCCAAGGCCACATAGATTGCCCCTGCGGAGGTAAATACCGGGGCCGGCCCACCGGCGTCTTCTTTGCTGGATCCACGCCACGCACCGCCATGGGCGAATATTTGAATAGGTGCAGCCCCATTTTCAGAATTTCCGGAAGCCAAATATATGTCCAATCTTTCGTCAGGATGATCACCATAAGGGACGTCAAGCATATTATCGACCAGCCCTTTAACTTCATCGGTTCTTTCCCGCCAGGAACGCGTATAAACCCCGGGGGCCGGAACTAACGTCCGTTGCTCGTATTGTCGGTCGAGCTCTTCCTGTGAATAATCCCGGTATATTTTATTCATGACTCAGCATCGATTCAAAAATCGCCTAATCTTTTGATAAATTTAGTAGCGTTGCGGCATTACCGCCGCAAATTGATGCGTAATCTTTTTCACTTAGTCCGTTTACCCGGCTCACCAGTCCGACCGGATCACTTTCCCCCATATCGTAGGGATAATCGGTACCCAGTAAAATCTGTTCTGCCCCGTATTTCTTGATCAGGAATTCAAGCTGGTCCGGCTCGAATACCATGGTATCGAAATAAAAACGCTTGAGATACTCGCTGGGCGGATTGGGTAGCCCTTCCCGTACATCCTTTCTGGCCCGATAGGCGTGATCCATCCGGCCGGCATAGGCGGGAAGATAGCCGCCGCCGTGAGCAATAACTATTTTCAGGCCCGGATGGCGTTCCATGACGCCGTCAAATATCAAATGACTGATCGCCAATGTGGCCTCCACTGGGTGCCCTATCAAATTGATAAAATAATGTTCGGTAAACCGGCCCGGATGCGTAAACCCCGCCGTGTGGATAAATATTACAGCGCCAAGTTCTTCAGCTTTGGCGAAAAAAGGCGCCAGGCGTGGCGAAGACAGTTCATCGCCGGCCACCTGACTATTGATCTCCACCCCTTTGAAACCCAGTTCCTCAATGCAGCGCTCTAACTCGGCAACTGCCAGTTCAGTGTTCTGCAGCGGAATCGTTCCAAGAGCTACGAAACGATCAGAATGGGTAGCAACCGCCCCCGCCAGATCATCGTTGATGATTCTAGAGACATCGCGCCCTACCTCGGCATCTGCCCAATAGTAGTATTGGTAGGGCGCGATAGAGATCGCCTGGATATCAACTCCCATACTATCCATATCGGCAAGGCGTTCATCCAGAGATTCCATTTTGGGCCGAATGTCCAGCAACTGCTGTTGATTGACCTCCTTGGTCAAAGCGCTGCCGAATGATAGGGCGGCATAGCCAACCTTCTCTGCTTCCGCTTTCATCATTTCCGTCGCCGGCGCACACTCCCGGTGGCAATGGATGTCAACGACAAAGGATTTGTTACCTTTTTTGATTGCCGGCCGGCCAGCTTGCTCAGCGGACGGCGCACGATGAGCGCATCTGAAAAACATTCTTTTATCTATCCCCGTACATTTAGCTTATTTTTTAAACAGCCAGCCGTTTATGGCACAACGATACAAAGCCGCCAACAGCTTCAACTTTTTTTTGAAAAAATTTTCGCCTGAAACATTTTGAAACACCCTAGAAAAATTGAAATATTCGAGGGAAAACTTGGCAGCAAATAGCCGTTTACACATGATCAAGCATGATCCAGTTTTCTGGCGTGTTGGATCGTCCTATACCCCTCCCCTCCAAACCGATAAGGATTTGACATAGGTCAATGACAATTAAATGAGTAAAACACTAGGCTTGAATAGTTGATTATAGGTGTACTGCCGGTGCATCCGCAGAAACTTTCTGCTATGCCAAAATACGAATTGGAGAAAGGGGGGGGGG
>PBQI01000021.1 GCA_002725625.1 Rhodospirillaceae bacterium
GCTGATGATCGAGAACACCGACCAGCGGTCCAAGGATTATGAAGAAATCAAGGACAAGTACCGGCCCGGTCATGCTGATTTCACCTATCATGTGAAGTACGGTAATCGGGATTACCGCGGCAGCGGCCGGGCCAGTGCCAGGGAAACCGCCTGCCGCGTCGCCGCCGGCGCCATCGCGCGGAAAATCCTGGGCGACAGCATTGCCGTCAAAGGCGCGCTGGTTCAAATGGGTGTTCACAAAATTAACCGGGAAAGCTGGGATTGGGATGAGATCGACAACAATCCGTTCTGGTGCCCTGATGCCAACACCGTCAAAACGTGGGAAACCTACCTGGACCAGACTAGAAAAGCAGGTTCCTCCATCGGCGCGGTTGTTGAAATTGTCGCCCGCGGCGTACCCGTTGGCCTGGGCAGTCCGGTCTATGACAAGCTGGACGCCGATATTGCCAAAGGGCTGATGAGCATCAATGCTGCCAAAGGCGTCGAAATCGGCGCCGGCTTCGGGGCGGCGGAATTGAGCGGTGAAGAGAATGCCGACGAGATGCGCATCGAAGATGGCCGGCCCATCTTTACCTCGAACCATGCCGGCGGCATATTAGGCGGCATAAGTTCCGGCCAGGATATTGTCGCCCGGTTTTCCCTCAAGCCCACCAGTTCCATTGCCACTCCTCGTAAAACCGTCACCATTGGCGGCGAGAACACTGAAGTATCCGTTAAAGGGCGCCATGACCCCTGCGTCGGCATTCGCGGCGTACCTGTCGGCGAAGCTATGGTCGCCTGTACGCTCGCTGACCATTTTTTGCGGCATCGCGGGCAATGCGGGTAATTTTGAGCGATTTCGAAAGCAATTTTGTAAGAAAAATGCACCTCTGAGGCGCATGATTAAAGTAAAGCTATCCGGCTGGTGGATCTATGCCGGCAGGCATATTTTACCATTTAATTTTTGGTTCACTTCGTCGGTCCACCCGTTTTGCCGTGATAGAAAAACGACATGATTACGAGAATTCCAACGATCACTAGTAACGTCGCATACATTCCATCACCTAATTCCAATCCCAGTTTTGTCGATTAGCAATGTACTACGATTTTATGCAGATTTTAGTTCACGCACATTTCGAAATGTTTAAAATTGCTTCAAAATTTAAGTTGAAAATTCAGGGTTACATTTTTGATTTCAGCCAGTTGTACATACCTGCCACATTCATCGGCCGGTATTGTCCATAGGCACCCCACTTTTTGTATCCTTCCATCATGACGCTAGCCTGAATCTGATCCAGCGATTTGTTCAGCTCCCCTGTAGCTGCCGCCCGAGTCCACCAGCACTATACCGTCACCTGTCACCACCACGCCAAAGGTCGCGTTGTTGACAAAGTTATCAGCGTTGTGCTGTTCGTGCTGAGTAACAATGGCGAACACATTGTCAGTAACACGCATCACTTTAAGTTCAAACGCCTGCCCGATGCTAATTAAAAACGCCGATGTGAAAACCAGCGCATTGGCCAAGGAACCCGGAATTGTCTCATTTCCCCGACCGTTCGAGTTGGTTTAAAAACGGTTTGATATCCAGAAGCGGTGTGCCGTCGATACAGTCCATGGCGCTAACGGTCAGGACATTCCCTTCTACGTTCATAAGCTCAACCGTACTCAAGGCGATGGGATTGGGCCGCATGGGCGAGCGAAGGGCAAACACGCCGTATTCTTCGCCGTTTTTCGACCATTTGGGTACGCGCTGCATGGCGTCGCGATCGGCTTTATCAAACCAGTAAAGAATTTGAAGGTGGCTCTCAGACTCAATCCCCTTCAAGGCCGGTAGAAAAGTTTCATCCACTTCAATACGCGACGTTCCATTTTCCGGTCGCGCCTGCCCTGGGCAATCCGAAGTCGTTTTGTTAGGTGTTCTGATCCTGCCGATATAATTTAAAGTCTCTGAATTCATTTCGCTGAATTTCCTTAAGTTTGAAATGTCTAATCAAAATCACCTCATAGGCCGTACAATGCCGGCAGCAGCCAGGACAGACACAGCCACATGATGATCGTCAGCGGCACCCCAACACGCACGAAATCGGTGAAACGGTAACCGCCGGCATTCATAACCAAAAGATTGGTTTTGTAGGCCATGGGGGTGGCGTAGCTCATGTTGGCGCCAAACAGGACGGCAAGGACAAACGGTTCCGGCGGCAACCCTAATTGGGTGGCGATGCTGATGGAAATTGGCGTGCCGATGACGGCGGCGGCATTATTGGAAACGATGTTTGTCATAATCGCCATCAGCAGCATCAAACCGCTCAGTACCATCGCGGGTGATGCATTGGCGGCAAAGGCGACAAAAAGATGCGCCAAATAATCGGCCCCGCCAGTGGCCAGCAACGCCTTGCCCAAGGCTAAACTGGCGACAACGATCATGATCACCGGGATGCTCAGAGCCTGGGCGGCGTCTCGCCAGCGGATACACCTGGTGACAAGCATCAGCAGCACGCCGCAGACAGCGCTGATGGCGATGGGCATGATGCCGAAAGCTGCCGCCAGTACGATGGCAAACATGATAGTTAAAGCCAAATATGCTTTTCTCGTATGCGGCAAGTCGGAAGTGGCATCCAATACCAGCAGTTCACCACCAGCTTTCAAAGCAGCAATTTGTTTACTCGGACCCTGGACCAGAAGCACATCGCCGACCCGTAGCCTCTCATCTCCGACATCGCTAATTGTCCGGATGGTGGGGCCAGCACGGTGTAAGGCCAAAGTAACGATCTGGTACATATGGGCAAAACGGGCCTGCGACAACGTCGTCCGGTCCAGGGGTGAGCCCTGGGTCACAACGATTTCGGCGATTTGCTGGTCTTCAGCCGTCAGAGGATGTTCCTCATCCACCGGCGTATCACCGGCGTATAATTTGGCTTCAAGAACTTCCTCTAACTGTTTGAGAGTTGCCGGCGTGTCTCTGACAGCCAAGCGGTCACCCGCCCGCAGTTCTAGGTCTGGCAGCGGTTTCATGACCAATCCCGGATGGCGGCGAATTTCATCAATCTGTATACTTCCACCTGCTTTCTCCATTACCTCCGACAAGGTTTTCTCGTCAGCAAATCCGCCCTCTCCTATTTCCAAATGACCGGAAAAAAGACGGGGTGAGATATCTTCCATAGGAGCTTGGCGGACCGGCAGCATCAGCGGTGCGATCAGCCATAAATACAAAATGGCCGCGCCGCCTGCCAAGGCCGCCGGAACAAAGAAATCGAACATGCCGAGATGCCGGAGTCCCAGATCGGCGGCAACAGATATCACCAGTAAATTGGTAGAAGTGCCAATGGTCGTGCTCATGCCCCCGACGAGAGTCGCAAACCCCATGGGCAACAAAATGCCGGTCGCGGATTTTCCTGTTCGCAAGGCGACACTGATGAGAATGGGTAACAGTAAAACGACGATGGGCACATTATTGACGAAAGCGCTAAGTACGGCGCCGATCAGCAGCGTCAATAAAAATGACAGATGCGGACTAACCGACCACAGCCGAGACAGTGAACGGCCGATCGGCTCCAGCGCACCTGTCCGCACCAGCCCTTGCCCCGCCACCATCAGCGCGCAGACGGCAACCAGAGCTTCATGTCCAAAACCCAGAAAAAAATCTGTGGCATGAAGTGGTTTCTTATAGACGGTACCAATAACGCTATAGGGAAATAGTTCAAATCCCGCTACCAACAGAACCAAAACGGCTAGACTGGACGTTTCCAGCGGAATGCTTTCCCGCGTGAACAACGCCAAGGCCACGACAACCAACACCAAAACAGCGATTCCATGAGCGTCCGGTAAAGCTAGCAAGAACATGTGCGGTCCTTTAATGAAGATGCGAAGCAATATTTAGGAAGTATTGCCCGGTGATGAATGGTCAGCAATGACTGAATTTCTTTGTTGAATCAAGTTGATCCACAATTACCTTTATTTGCTAAGGTCTCTACGCCAGAATTGAAAGCTAATGATAAATCGGGAGATCGGTAATGTCTGATGTTAAAGCCGAACAACCAAATCGAAACAAAGCCCGGCCCGGTGAGACTGTCAAAGATCCCGCCGATTGGTCAGATACCGAGCTTATGGCCAACAGTGACTGGAACTACGAGGCGAACGGTGCCGAGATCACACATCTCGTCGATATGGCGCGGCACATTTACGGCCGAATCGGCGATGACTCCAAACGACTCCTCTTGATGACACAGAATGACTTCGACCTCGGCCCCTTCGCTGACCGTCTGAAGGTAATCATGTCGCAGGTCAAGGATGGCCTCGGCCTAGCCCTTTATCGCGGTCTGCCCATGGATGAATTGTCGCTGATGGAAGCGGCTATAATCTATTGGGGCATGGGCCGGCACATGGGCAACCCCATGTCCAACAATCCCGATGGCGATATGATCGGGCATGTCCAGGACACCGGCAAAGACTACCGTGACCCTCGGCACCGCGGTTACCAAACCAATGTCACCATGGATTACCACTGTGACCAGACCGACCTTGTCGCATTGCTGTGCATCAATACGGCAAAATCGGGTGGCCGCTCCAAGATTGTCAGTTCCATAGCTCTCTACAACGAACTGGTAAAAAGCCGGCCCGAACTCCTAGAGGTATTGTTACAGCCCTATTGCTGGACCAAACATTCGGAAAAGGATGACGGTGAGAAAAACTACTACGAAAGTCCTGTGTTTAATTTTTTGAATGATGTTCTGTGTATCTCCTTTGGCCCGAAGCATATGAAGAAGGGCCACGCGCTGCCGGAAGCTCCCGACATGACGCCGGCGCGAATAGAAGCGCTAGACTATATGGAGAAACTGGCCGAAGACCGTCATTCAGAAATGGATTTGGAGCGCGGTGATATTCAATTCATCAATAACTATACGGTGCTACATACCCGCACCGGCTTTGAAGACTGGCCGGAACCGGAACGTAAACGTGTGTTATGGCGGTTGTGGCTCGCGGTTCCGGGTTTCCGGCCCAGCACGCCTTATTCTAAACAATGGGTCAAGGGAATTGAACTTTCAAAAACAAATCAGCGGATAGAGCTGGTATATCCGGGCTGACCCAACAGCCGGAGCAGAATAGTTTAAACCAGCAGCACTGTCTTCGATAGCGAGGCGAAAGGGGAAACTCGTTGGATATTTCCACTGTACAGGAAAACATCGCAACGATCGTTGAAAAATAGTTGCCGGGCCGGTCGCAACAGCTGGAACGGCAGGCGTTGGATAAGGTGGATTTTATCGAGCTTCATAAGGCCGGTTTGACACTGACCGGCATTCTCGTATCGGCCGGATGACGGCATTTGAGCGAACAAGTTGGACTGAGGCCTGCCAATGACATATGGCTCGCCGAGCAGGCTTTCACTCCCATGGCGCCGGCAATTGAAACGGCATCGTCAGTATCCGGCGTTCTACGGGGTAAACTCGCTATTTCAGAATTGAAGGATTCGTCGATTCTTCTGATCTCCAAAACGATTGGAGGCGCCAGCTTTTTCCGCTCGGGACCATTCGGCCAGTGGTCCTAAGATATCCGGGCCTGGGATTTCTGCGGCCATCCTGGTCGCTAATTCTCGACCAACTGTTCGAGCAAAGTTTCGACGATTGATACCGATCAGGTCTTCCGCACCCCGACCGCGGTACCGCTGGCCACCAGGAACAACACGGATTTATCCGTCGCCGGAATTTTTGTTGTAGTTAAGGTCTAGGCCGATCAAGGCATTGGCGCCGACGATGAGGACTTCACGCCTCAGTTCTGTGAGGCAAACCCGGCGTAAATCACGCAAAACTTTTGCGAAGCTGAACTGCGGCCGCCGAAAATATCCGGAATACCGGCTAACATATCGCGGAACATGTTCATACCGATCGCCCATTCGGCGGAAATAATCTCGATCCGCTCTTCCACCTCGTAACCACCGAGCGTTGTTTCAGTGGTATCTATATTCTCTTTGCAGCAATGAGAAATTCCTTGTTGCCCTCGGGCCCGATGATCGGGCTTTCCTCAATGCCCAGCACCTGCCAGTCGGGCAACGAATCGAGCCACGCTGAAATTCGATCGCAGACTTCCTGATGTAAAGCCGCTTCGCGTACAACCCCCTTTTTACCAACTTGCGCTTTACCAACTTCAAATTGCGGTTTGATCAGCGCTATCAGGCTGGCACCGGATACTGCTAATTCCATTGCCGCCGGCAGTACTGTCTGAAGACCGATAAAGCTGGCGTCGCAGCAGATAAATTCAATTGCTTCCGGCACCGTCTCGGCGGTCAAATACCGCGCGTTGGTGCGTTCCATTACCATGATTCGTTCATCCTGACGCAACTTCCAGGCAAGCTGGCCGTGTCCGACATCGACGGCATAAACCTTGGCCGCGTTTCGGGACAGCAAGACATCGCTAAACCCGCCAGTCGAAGCACCGATATCCAGGCAAATTCTGCCTTCGACATCAATCGCAAAACAGCTGAGACCATGATCCAGTTTAAGGCCGCCACGGGAAACCCAGGGATGATCCTGGCCTTTAAGCTCTAAAGCAATATCCTCGGCGACCCGCTGACCTGCTTTTTCGAGACGCTTGGTATCGCTGTATACCAGTCCGGCCATAATAACCGCCTGGGCGCGGCTTCTCGATTCCAGCAGCCCGCGGTCGACAAGGATTTGATCGAGACGTTTTTTCTTAGAATTGCTTGTCCTGGAACCGGACAATTTTAAGCGCTCGCCGGTCTTTCACCCTGATCGGCAGCGCTCGGTTCACCCAGCGCATGCATGGCAGTGGCAACAATATCGGGCCGGCAGAGACCGGCAATCTCATATTGCTTTTCCGGTTTGTCATGATTGATGAAAATATCGGGTAAGGTCATCGACCTGAATTTCAACCCATTATCGAGCGCCCCTTCATTAGCCAGGAACTGCAGCACATGCCCACCAAAGCCGCCGACAGCCCCTTCTTCAATGGTGATCAATGCTTCATGCTCTTTGGCTAGGCGCAGCACCATTTCCCGGTCAAAAGGTTTGGCAAATCGCGCATCGGCGACCGTTGTCGACCAGCCCCGTGATGCCAGTTCATCGGCTGCGGCCAGCGCTTCACCAAGGCGGCCCCCTAAACTGAGGATGGCTACGGAAGAGCCTTCCCTTAAAATCCGGCCTTTACCGATTTCCAAGGCCGTGCCGTGATCCGGTAATTCAACGCCCCTGCCCTCACCCCGTGGATAACGGAATGCCGAGGGACGGTCATCGATGGCAACGGCGGTCGCAACCATATATTTGAGTTCGGCTTCATCGGCCGCCGCCATGACAACAAAATTAGGCAACGCAGCCAGATAGCCGATATCGAAAGAACCGGCGTGAGTTGCGCCGTCAGCGCCAACCAGGCCTGCCCGGTCGATAGCAAAGCGAACCGGTAATTTCTGGATAGCGACATCGTGAACAACCTGGTCATAGGCCCGCTGCAGAAAAGTCGAATAAATGGCGCAAAAAGGCTTGTACCCTTCAGTGGCCATACCGGCGGCAAAGGTAACCGCATGCTGTTCCGCGATACCCACATCGAAGCAGCGGTCGGGGAAGGCTTCGGCCAACTTATCCAATCCAGTTCCCGACGGCATGGCTGCAGATATGGCGACAATTTTCTTGTCACGCTCGGCTTCCTGCTTGAGAGCTTCGGCAAATACACCCGTATAGGACGGCGCATCGGATTTCGGCTTGCTTTGTTTTCCCGTAACGACATCGAATTTGTTCACACCATGATATTTATCCGGCGCCGTTTCCGCTGGCTCGTACCCGTGGCCTTTTTTCGTCACCACATGCAGCAATACGGGGCCTTCATCCTCGGTGTCGCGCACGTTTTTCAGCAACGGTAACAAATGTTCTAAATTGTGTCCGTCGATGGGACCTATATAAAAGAAACCAAGTTCCTCGAACAATGTACCGCCGGTCAGGATACCGCGGGCGTATTCTTCAGCCCGACGCGCCGTTTCTTCCAAACGGCGCGGGAATTTCCCAGCCACTTCTTTGGCAAAATGGCGGATCGACCGGTAAGGTTTGGATGAGATCAGCCGAGACAGATAGGCGCTCATGGCACCGACCGGCCGCGCGATCGACATGTCGTTATCGTTGAGTACGACGATCAAACGTGAATCCATGGAACCAGCGTTATTCATGGCTTCGTAGGCCATGCCGGCGCTCATGGCGCCGTCGCCGATGACAGCAATGACGTTGCAGGGATCTCCCGTCAGGTCCCGCGCTACCGCCATACCCAAGCCCGCGGATATCGATGTCGAGCTGTGGGCAGTTCCGAAAGGATCATATTCGCTTTCGGTACGCTTGGTAAAACCGGACAATCCACCGCCCTGGCGGAGCGTGCGAATACGGTCACGCCGGCCGGTCAGTATTTTATGAGGATAGGCCTGATGACTGACATCCCAAATCAGACGGTCATTGGGAGTATCAAAAACATGGTGCAAGGCAGCGGTGAGTTCGACCACGCCGAGACTGGCGCCCAAATGACCCCCGGTAATTGAAACCGCATCAATGGTTTCGGTCCTGATTTCATCGGCCAGCTGCTTCAATTGCTCGACCGAGAACTCCCGGATATCCGCCGGATCAGAAACGGTATCCAGCAACGGTGTTTTACTATTTTGCGACACGATTAAACCTTCCGGNCTCCGCAGCATTTCAAGGGTAATATTTTGTTTTTAGCGTTAAATCATTCAAATAAATGTATATCATTTACGCCGATTCACAACAAATTCCGCTAATTCCCTCAATAGATTGCCTTTTTCCTGAAAAACCTCAAGATGTTTTATTGCCTGTTCGCTTAGTATCTGCGCCTGCTTCCGCGCCCGTTCTTGGCCCAAAAGAGATACAAAAGTGGCTTTACCGGCTGCTTCATCCTTATTGGTGGCTTTTCCAAGTTCTTCTTCACTGCCTTCGATATCCAACAAATCATCGGTTATCTGGAAAGCAAGACCGAGATCATGGGCATAAGCGTTTAGCATATGCCGCTGGTTTTCCCCCACTTTACCGAGAATCGCGCCCACCTGGCAGGAGACGCTGATCAAAGCGCCGGTCTTCAAGCGCTGTAGGCGCGTAACTTCAGGCATATCGAGATCATGATCAGCGGCGACTAGGTCCAGCATTTGACCGCCGACCATGCCATGGGCGCCGATGGCCTTGGCCAATTCAACTGACAATTCACACCTGACGCTCGCTGAAGGATGGGTGGTATCTTCTCCCAGCACTTCAAAGGCCAGCGTCAGCAGAGCATCTCCAGCCAAAATGGCCGTCGCCTCGTCAAATTCGATGTGGCAGGTGGGGCGACCGCGCCGCAAGTCATCGTCGTCCATCGCCGGCAGATCATCATGGATCAGTGAATAGGTGTGCACCATTTCAATCGCCGCCGCCGCCCGTTCCGAGCAGGTCCGTGAGACGTTGAACAAATCAGCACAACTGATTACTAGGAAGGGCCGAAGGCGCTTACCGCCGGCCATAACCGAATACCGCATGGCGTCAATAACCTGGGCCTCAGGACCGTCACCGAGCGGTATCAGTTTATTTAAAGCAGCCTCGGTTAGCCGCGCCGTATCTTTCAGCGCTTCTTCAAATGAACTCAACGAAGCCCCCTATTCAATATCAGCCGGTTCGACGGTAGCCTCGCCATCAGCACCGACGCTGATCTTATCAATTCGGGCTTTGGCTTCACGCAATTTGGCTTCGCAATGTTTTCTCAGGAACGTGCCCCGCTCATAGGCGCTGATCGCATCGTCCAGCTTGTTCGACCCTTGTTCAAGATCGGCGACAATATCCTCCAGCTCGGCCAAAGCATCCTCGAAACTCAGTTTTGCGATATCGGCAGGTATTTTTTTGTCAGCCATGTGATTGCGTCCAGTAATGTTAATTCGCGGCAAATATAACGCTCGCAGGGCACCCTCGGCAAGTCACGAGGGCAAGTCATATGGGGCTAGGTACGATACGGCAGCCAGCTTCATCTCGCCATCATCTCTGTTACATGAACGGCGGCGCATTCAGCCAGGGCTTCATAGTCGTAACCGCCTTCCAGGGTCGACACTACCCTGCCCCCACAGGAATCTTCAGCAACGTTGAGAAGTTCTTCGGTTACCCAGGCGAAATCTTCGGTCATCACGTCCAGTTGGCAAAGCGGGTCCCGGATATGAGCATCGAACCCGGCAGATATCATAAGCAGGTCCGGCGAAAAATTCCTGAGCGCCGGTAAAATATGATCGCTGTAAGCGGCACGGAAAGGAGCGGAGCCGGTACCGGGACCAAGCGGAACATTAACAATATTACCGATGCCCGTTTCATTGGCAGCGCCGGTACCGGGATAAGCCGGAAATTGGTGACTGGAGGCATAGAATAGATCGGCGTCATTTTCAAACATATGCTGGGTGCCGTTGCCGTGATGAACATCGAAATCCACCACGGCAATTTTTCCTAAACCATGTTGGATTTGGGCATGGCGCGCCCCGATTGCGACATTGTTAAACAGGCAAAACCCCATGGCCTGGGCCTGTTCGGCGTGATGCCCTGGCGGCCTTAAGGCACAAAAGGCGTTGACGACCCCACCAGTCACAACCTGATCGACAGCAGCGCATATACCGCCAACGGCGCGGAGAGCCGCCTCACCTGAAGCCGGCGACATAAAGGTGTCCGGATCCAGCGCCTTGTAACCTTCTTCCGGTACCGCATTGAGGATCATCTCTACATAAGCGGGGTCATGGAGCAAATGAATAACCTCCGGATCGGTTTTTGGCGCTTCCGTCCACGCCAACGCCTCAAATGCCGGGGCGGCCAACGCCGTCTCGATTGCCTGCAAACGTCCGCTATTTTCCGGATGATATGGTCCCGGCTCATGGTCGATACAAATGGGGTGACTATAAAATGCCGTCACCATACACCATCTCCCGTAATAATAAAAACACCTCATAGAAATGTTATCCATGCTTTTACCGCTAAAGATTGATCACATCACCTTTATTATTTAGATTTATCAAATATTCGGCGATCTGCGATTTATATGAGAACACTGATAACTTCGGAAAATTATTCGGCGCGTCAACAATCATACCTCGTTCTCGGGGAACGGGAGAGTGTAAAGAATGAACAATAACCCTAAGAGACATCGCTCGGACGTTATGGCTACCTTGCGGCAGGAAGGTCTGCCGCCCGGCATAACCATGGGGATGGGCGGTACCGCCGACACACTCACCAAGACCTTTGATAGCATGGTGATCAATTTACTGCTCGCTCTGGTAATCGTTTACCTGGTGATGGCCATTCTGTTAGAAAGCTTTGTCTATCCCTTTATCATTATGTTCTCGGTTCCACTGGCAACGACTGGCGGTATCGCCGGGCTGGCCTTGCTGAACCTGATAAATTTTCAGGCGCTGGATATGCTGACCTTGCTCGGCTTTGTCATATTAATCGGAATTGTGGTTAATAACGCCATTCTGCTGGTTCATCAGAATCTTATCCATGTGCGCGAAGAAAACATGGATGTAACTGAAGCCATAATGGAAGCAACCAGTAACCGGATTCGGCCAATTTTCATGTCAACCTTGACCAGTGTCTTCTGCATGCTGCCTCTGGCGCTTTTTCCGGGCTCGGGTTCGGAGCTATACCGAGGGCTGGGATAGTTGGTTATTGGCGGTTTATCGCTGTCTGCTATGCTAACCCTGCTTATTATTTCGCCG
>PBQI01000022.1 GCA_002725625.1 Rhodospirillaceae bacterium
CTTGATAATAATTGACGATAATTATTTAAATTAGCATTATATTTCAATTATTTATAATAATTATACATTATTTAATTAATTAAATTATACGGGCCAATAATTTTTTTGTTTATATAAATTAACTTAAAACAATATAAATATCTCAATCCGCACCCTCAGCGCTGAGAATGTGGTTTTATTGGGCCGCTGGATTAATCACGGACGACCGACACCTCAGATGAAAATTCCTCACCTGGGTGAATCTGGGCAAATTGGGTGCCCGCCATTGAGATGATGAAACCAATCATTAAGACTTTCTCCCCCATTATGGTTGCCGTTGAAGTCGTGAAGGCCGTTTCAACGGGGGTATAAATTGGAGGGAAGCAAAGGCCACCGCGGGGGAATTATGCTGGGCACAGAGTTACTTGACACTTTGCGTTAAAAGCATCATTTTTTCGCCGTTTTTACCGGTCATCGTTCCCAGCTTAACATAAGTGAAAGATAACGGGATGAAAATCCTGGGAAAGCTCTTAAGAAACGTCGCCAGCCGCGTGCCCACTGCGGTGCTGCTGGTCTCTGTCATGCTGTTGCCGTTATGGCTTTTTGAATGGTCGCCGTCTGATGCTGCGATGCCGACGACGGCAGAATTTCAAATGCCGGACGTTGCCAGCATCCAGGTGGACATTAAGGACACCCTGTCGCCGCCTGAAATCAAAAAAATAACGGTGGGTAAAGGCGATACGGTGATGGCTCTGCTAGTCGCTACAGGACTGCCCCGCAACGATTCTCATCACGCTATCAAAGCGCTCAGTAAGAAGTTCAGTCCAAAACGCATTCGCCCAGGACACGAAATCGTCGTGACCTTTGAACCGGCTGTGGCCATTGACGGCAAAGACAGCGCCAAGGAATTGAATAAGTTGGTTGTGCGCCCCGATATCTATAAAGAATATGTCGTGCGTCCAACGGGTGAAGGCCGATTTAAAGCTGCTTTGGAAAAAAAGGCGGTGGAAACTAAACTCAGCCGGGCCGAAGGTACCATTGACAGCAGTCTTTACGTTTCTGCCACCAAAACAGGTGTTCCCGTACCTGTACTCATGGAGATGATCCGTATTTTTTCATGGGATGTGGATTTCCAGCGGGGCATCCGGTCTGGCGATAAATTTGAAATCATGTATGAACGAATATTCACCGACAAGGGTGAGTTCGCCCGTTACGGCAATATACTCTATGCCAACCTAATCTTAAGGGGCGATCCAAGGTCACTTTACCGCCACCGTACGCGTCAGGGCACAGACGACTACTTCGATGACGAGGGCCGGAGCGCCCGAAAGGCCTTGATGCGGACGCCCATTAATGGCGCGCGTCTGTCTTCGGGTTACGGTCGGCGCCGTCATCCCATACTCGGCTATACCAAGATGCACCGGGGTGCCGATTTTGCTGCGCCGAGCGGGACACCGATCTACGCCGGTGGCAGCGGCACGGTGGTTTACCGGGCGCGCAAAGGCGGCTATGGCAACTATATCAGGATCAGGCACAATTCCGAGTATTCGACAGCCTATGCTCATATGAAAAGTTTCGCCCGCAAAGTACGTCGCGGCAGCCGGGTCCGGCAGGGCCAGGTCATCGGTTATGTCGGTTCCACCGGCCGCTCCACGGGACCTCATCTGCACTACGAGATTTTACGCCGGGGACGTCAGGTCAATCCCATGCGCATAAAAATGCCTTCAGGTAAACATTTAAAGGGCAAGGAACTGGCGCTTTTTACCAAAGTACGCGACAAGCTGGATATTAAATACGCCTCATTGCCCGCGCCGTCCAAAGTGGCGCGTAATTAATTATCAAGCCGCTTCCGCCGCAAATATCTGGCCGTTAATTTTCAGCCCATTTTTGCTCGCCGATACAGTCACCGTATCGCCATCCTGAACACTGTCTTCCAGGATCAGCGAAGCCAGTGGGTTCTCCAGACTGCGTTGGATCACTCTTTTCAGGGGTCGGGCTCCGTAAACCTGATCATAGCCAGTATCGGCCAGCCAGGTTTTGGCGCTGTCATCCATATCGAGGGTGATTTTGCGCCCTGCTAACCGGGCTCTTAGAAGGCGCAATTGAATTTCGACAATACCGTCCATGTGTTCCCGGAACAGTCGATGGAACAAGATTATTTCATCAAGGCGATTAACGAATTCAGGCCGGAATGCACCACGAACGAATTCCATCACTTCGTCTCTGACCTCAGTAGAATCGTGGCCTTCCTCCTGCGCCGCAAGAATTTCACCCCCAAGATTGGAGGTCAGAATAATCAATGTATTGCGAAAATCGATGGTGCGGCCCTGACCATCTGTCAAGCGTCCCTCGTCCAGTACCTGGAGAAGAACATTAAAGACATCCGGATGGGCTTTTTCCACCTCATCGAACAGTATAACCTGATAAGGCCGCCGCCGGATAGCCTCGGTTAAGGTGCCGCCTTCATCATAGCCGACATACCCGGGGGGGGCGCCGATCAAACGGGCGACAGCATGTTTCTCCATATACTCTGACATATCGATCCGCTGCATGGCGTTTTCATTATCGAACAGAAAGGCTGCCAAAGCTTTAGTCAATTCGGTTTTTCCCACCCCGGTCGGACCAATAAAGAGGAAAGAACCCAGCGGGCGATTGGTATCCTGCAAACCGGCCCGAGCCCGCCTGACAGCATTGGATACAGCCGTCAAAACCTCCGCCTGACCGATGACCCGTTCTCCCAGTCGCGCTTCCATTTCCACCAGTTTTTCCCTTTCACCCCGCAGCATCTTATCGACGGGAATACCTGTCCAGCGGGACACAACGGAGGCAATATTCTCATCGGTGACGGTTTCCTGGACCATACTGTGGTCTCCAGCCGTCTCCGCTTTCTCCAGGCGTTCCTCCAATTGAGGAATGAGGCTGTATTGCAGTTCACCGGCTTCTTCGTATTTGCCTTTCCTAAGCGCCTTATTCATGGCGAACCGGGCCTGGTCCAACTGTTCCTTGATATTGTGGGTCTCAGCGATTTCGTTTTTCTCGCTCTGCCATCGATTGGTTAGTTCAGCGGACTTTGCTTCGAGATCATTCAGTTCGACCTTAATTTTCTCGAGTCGATCCCTGGACCCTTTGTCTTTTTCCTTCTTAAGGGCTTCCCGTTCAATCTTCAGTTGAATGACGCGCCGGTCGAGTTCATCAATTTCCTCTGGTTTGGAATCCACCTCCATGCGCAGCCGGCTGGCCGCTTCATCCATCAGATCAATGGCTTTGTCAGGTAAGAAACGGTCCGTGATATAGCGGTTAGACAAGGTCGCCGCCGACACCAGCGCGCCATCGGTAATGCGCACGCCGTGATGCAGATCGTATTTTTCCTTAATGCCCCGCAGGATTGAAATCGTATCCTCGACCGTCGGTTCGGCAACGAAGACGGGCTGAAAGCGCCGGGCCAGGGCGGCATCTTTTTCCACATGTTTGCGGTATTCGTTCAGTGTGGTGGCGCCAACGCAGTGGAGTTCTCCGCGCGCCAGGGTTGGCTTCAAAAGATTGGAGGCATCCATGGCGCCTTCGCCGGCGCCGGCGCCCACCAAAGTGTGCATTTCGTCGATAAACATGACGACTTCACCAGCGGCTTCGGTAACCTCGGTCAGCACGGCTTTCAGACGCTCTTCGAACTCTCCCCGAAACTTGGCCCCGGCCACCAAGGTGCCCAGATCCAAAACCATCAGTTGCTTGTCGGCGAGGGCTTCGGGGACATCGCCTTGGACTATCCGCTGGGCCAAACCCTCGACAATGGCGGTTTTACCGACACCGGGCTCACCGATCAGGACGGGGTTGTTCTTCGTGCGCCGGGCAAGCACCTGAATTGTGCGCCGGATTTCCTCATCCCTGCCGATCACCGGGTCAAGTTTGCCTTCGCGAGCCGCCTCGGTGAGGTCGCGGGCGTACTTGCCGAGGGCGTCGTAACCACCTTCAGCGTTGCGGGAATGGGCTGCCCGTCCTTTGCGCACATCCTCAATGGCTTGATTGAGATTTTGCGGTGTGACGCCGGCCGCGATCAGCACCTTCTGCGCCGCGGTGTTGGGCGTCAGGGCCAGAGCCAGCAGGAGTCTTTCGGCAGTGACAAACGAGTCGCCGGCCTTTTCCGCTATTTCTTCGGTTTGGCTCAAAACACCGGAAAGCTCGGAGGAAATGTAAACCTGTCCGGCACCGTCACCTTGAACTTCAGGCAGGCGTTTTAATTCAGCCAGGATATCCTGATGGGCCTTCTTCGTATCGGCGCCAGCAGCCTGCAGCAAATTGGCAGCCAGACCTTCCTTGTCTTCCAGCAGGACCTTCAACAAATGTTCGGGTTTGAGCTGCTGGTGACCGCACCGGGAGGCCAAGCCTTGCGCCGACTGGATAAAGCCCTGGGAACGTTCGGTAAACTTTTCAAAATCCATCTCATCCACCTTTTCTCCGACAAGATCCCTCATCCCGCTCAATGCAGCAATGATCGACCTCTCTGTCGATGAGTCAACTATATAAGTTGTTCATTAATATGGAGTAATTGGATTCGGCTGCAAGGGGTTGTAATAATTACCTGACGTCCTACCGGAATATGGCCTTTTCAAAGAAGTGGGCTTTGCAGATAAATTTCTGCCGCATGGATCTACGGGGTCAGGCGCGTGACATTAGCGGAGAAACGATCCCGCACGAATCACGAAATTATGATAGAGAGTTAGGTCTTAGGCGGAGGCCTGTTCCTGGCCGTCTTCAACATCCGTTGATTCGGCGGAGTTCGAAGCCATCTCGCCAATTTCTTCTGTCGGCAATTCCGCTTCTGGTGCCTGATCTTTATCTGTGTTGAGTCCTTCTACGATGGCAGCGGGGGATAGGTCCTCGGCGCTGGCGGTATTTTCGATATTACCATTTCTGCGCTGATTTCTCTGGTTGTTGCGGTCTCTTTGATCCCCTCTTTGATCTTTGCGGCCACTGCTCCGGTCATTTTTTTCGCCGCCCCGGTTTTCGTTACGTCCTTCGGCCTTTTTTTCATTGGCTTCTGCGCGGGCTGCCATGACACGGAAAAAATGTTCAGCATGCTGTGAGTAATTTTCATACGCCACTGGGTCGCCGGAAGACAATGCATCACGGGCCATAGCCAGATACTTCTCGTGAATCTGACTGGAATTGCCGCGCACCCGTCCATCAGGTCCGTTACTATCGAAATTCTGGTTCTTAGGCTGTCTTTTACCGTTACCGCGGCCACGTGGGCGCCGGGAATTGGAACCTTGTTTCATAACACCTTTACTTCTTCAGTTTTTTCGCTGATTAAGCCCCACCTAAATAAACCACCTCTGTCTCGAGAGGATTTGCAATGGCCAGTCTAAATTTTTACTGGCCGTGCCCCCGGTTCATTGCAGCGTCTGGGGAAGCGGATGCCNCGNTTGCCATTTTGCAATNAAGCTGGCGACATACCCTTANCTGTAAAACTAATGATCTTGGCGAGGAATTCAAACCNTNATTTTGGNGTTTATTTATGAGATTACAACTGTTGCTAAGATGCAACGATCTACCTTTGCTATATCAGANCGTATCGAATTCACCTCAAAGTNGTTATTCTCAAGAATTTCTTTGATATCTGCTGCTTGTCCAATTCCGAATTCAAATATTACGGCGCCGTTCCGGTGGAGAAGGGGGCTGATCTTGGGCGCTAGGTTTCGATAGGCGGACAAGCCATCCGGCCCGCCATCCAAGGCCTGGTAAGGTTCAAATTCACGGACGCCTTGGCCCAATCCGGCAATATCCGAATGCGGAATATAGGGAGGATTGCAGAGAATGATGTCAAAGCAGAGGTTTTGGTGTTCTTCCTGTATAAGTCCCTGCAAATCGCTCAGTTCCCAATTGTCTTCAACGATGCGCGTTCGGTGAGCCAATTTCAAGGTGTCAGCATTGATCCGGGCCACTGCACAGGCCTGTTCGCTGAAATCGACACCGATACCAGTGGCATTCGGCAGTTCACTCAACAGGGACAGTAAAAGACAGCCGGTTCCCGTACCCAAATCAAGAATGTGCAGAGGTGCCGAGCGACCCATGCTGGTGTTATCGATATAATCGAGCGCCAATTCGATAGCGGTTTCGCTGTCTGGCCGGGGAATGAGCGTATCCGACGTTACCCGAAAGGGCAGGCTCCAAAATTCTTTCCGGCCCAAAATAAGAGCGATAGGTTCGCCACTGATGCGCCGCCTGGTGAAACCCTGAATTTTAGTTTTGGTCGATTTATCAATTTCATCGTCGGGATAACCGATCAGACGCGCCTCACTGATGTTACCGGCCGCGGCCACAATCAAACGGGCTTCCAGACGGGCCTCTTCAATATCCGCATCGGTCAGCTCGCGCTTAAGCGTATCAAGCAGCCTGCCGACGGTCGTCATGCAAATTCGGCGAGGCGGCTTGCCTGTTCGTCTGCCGCCAGGGCGTCGACAATTTCATCCAAATCCCCCTCCATGACGCGATCCAGTTTGTACAAAGTCAAATTGATGCGGTGATCAGTCAGGCGGCCCTGGGGAAAGTTATAAGTGCGAATCCGTTCCGAACGGTCACCAGATCCGACTTGGCTTTTACGGTTTGCGGCACGCTCGTTTTGTATTTGCTGCAACTCCGTATCATAAAGCTTCGCCCGCAGCAGCAGCATCGCCTTGGCTTTATTTTTGTGCTGTGATTTGCCGTCCTGACACTGGACAACAATATTGGTAGGCAGATGGGTAATGCGAACGGCGCTATCGGTTTTGTTAACGTGCTGGCCGCCAGCGCCCTGGGCGCGATAGGTATCAATGCGGAGATCGCTGGTGTCTATATGGATATCGACATCCTCGGCTTCGGGCAGAACCGCCACCGTGGCGGCAGAAGTATGAACGCGGCCTTGGGATTCCGTTTCTGGCACGCGTTGAACCCGATGGACACCCGACTCAAATTTCAGTCGGGCAAAAACGCCTTTACCGGAGATGCTGGCTGACGCCACCTTATAGCCGCCGATACCGGTATCACTGATATCAAGAATTTCGAATTTCCATTTGTGGTTTTCCGCATAACGTTGGTACATGCGAAACAGATCTGCCGCGAACAGGGCAGCTTCGTCGCCCCCGGTACCGGCTCTTATTTCCAATATGGCGTTCTTGTCGTCGGTTTCGTCCTTGGGCAAAAGAAGAATTTGAATATCCCGCTCCATGTTGGGAAACGTTTTTTTGAGCTCATGGAACTCCTCTTCTGCCATGGCTTTGACGTCCGCCTCGGTATCAGGATCAGCGATCAAGTCGGCTAAATCGTGCAGCTCGGTCTCGGCTTTATTAAATTCTTCCACCGCCTTGACAATGTCGGTCAGATCGGCGAGTTCCTTGGACAGGCGTGCCAGTTCGCGGCCGTCCATATCGGTCTGGCTGGCTAGGGTGTCGCACAGTTCGTCATGCCGCCGAACGACGCTGTTTAGTTTATCCGCTATACTCATGTGAAAGTTACCGGTCCTTTTCCCGCAACTTCATCAGGCGGTCGAGCAGCAGTTTGGTCGCTTTTTCGGCATCGCCGCCAGCTTCTTTCAAAGCATCTTTGCGCAGAATTTCCTTGTTGTCGTCAGAAAGTGCAGTCTCCGGTGGTGCGCTGCCGATGGACGCAGGAAGGGAGAATTTTCCGGCCTCAGCGGCGACAATGGCCCAAGCTTTTTCGGCTTCAGCCTCTCTCGAAGCCCGTCCTTCCCTGGTCACCCGCTCTAGATCATCCAAGGTATAGAAAAAGGCATCCTCGATTTTTTCAACCGCCGGATCGATATCGCCGGGTACACCGGTATCAATGAGAAACACGGGTTTTCGCCGACGGGCGATCGTGCCGCCTTTGATGTCGGCGGCATCCAGTGAATAATGTCGCTTGTTCATAGAGGTGACGACGATATCCGCCTGAATCAGCAATTTGGCCATATCGTTCATATCGCCGGCATGACAATTAAATTGCTGGCTCAACTGATCGGCACGCGACGCCGAAGGATGGGTTACCACCAGATTGTCGAGCCCTGCCGATACCATCCCGGAAGCAAGCATTTCCCCCATCTCGCCGGCGCCGATCAAAAGACCGGAACAGCGGGAGAGATCACCGTGCAGGTCGCGGGCGACCTGCACGGCGGCGGCGGCAATGGAAACGGGCCGGCGGAAGATTTCGGTTTCGCGTCCAATTCGTTCCGCCGCTGCCTGCGCGGCGCCAATCAGATCATCCAGTCCCGGCCCGGACATACCGGCATGGCTGGCGACACGATGGCCGGCCCTCAGGCGCCCGAGAACCTGCTGGTCGCCGATGATCAGACTGTCAAGGGCGCTAGCAACAGCGAAAACATGTTTAATCGCCTCGCTGCCTGTCAGGTTATAGGTTTGATTTTCGATTTCGGTCCGGGAGATGCCGGCATGTGCCGTTAACAGGCGGACAATTTCATCGGCGCCTTCGTCGTCATTGGGTGCAATGGCGATGACTTCGGTAACGTCGATGGTGGACAGAATTACCGCCTGATGCAGACCGGCCGACTTCAGGCGGTCATAGAAAGCGGGCAGGCGGGCCTCATTGATAAACAACCGGTCACGCAACTGCATGGTGGACGACCGATGATTAGCGCCAACGAGGATGAGTTGTTCCGCGTGATGCTCCATGGATACCCTGAGTTTGCCTTCCATTCGGTTTAAATCATCTGTAATCGGCAAGATGATCTTCCAACGATTCCAAGGATACCTCTTTTTGGTCTCCAGAATCCATATCTCTTACGGTTCCAACATTTCTTGTCAACTCATCGTCGCCCAGCAAAATGGCAGCGCAGGCATTAACATTGTTGGCCCGCTTCATACGTTTTTTTAAATTACCGGAATAAGCGAGATCGACAGTATATCCCTTGGTACGCAGGCGTTCGGCGATTACCAATGCCTCGCTTTCCGCTTCACCTCCGACCGGAATGACTGCGATGGAGCGTTTACTTTCTTTCTTTTCTTCAAGCAAAAGCGCCAATCGTTCGACACCCGCTGCCCAGCCGGTACCGGGCGTCGCCGGTCCCCCCATCTGTCCGATCAGCCCGTCATAACGTCCGCCGGCCAGGACCGCGCTCTGGGCACCCAGATGTTCGGTGGTGAACTCAAAGGCAGTATGGCAATAGTAATCGAGTCCCCGGACCAACTTCAGGTTATGCTCAAAGGCGACACCCAGTTTATTCAAGCCGTCCTTCAATTGGTTAAAGAACTCGCGGGAATCATCATTCAAGCTGTCCTGCAGAAGAGGGGCGCCGGCAACAATGGCTTGATCACCTTCATCTTTCGAATCGAGGATGCGGAGGGGATTTTTCGCCAGGCGTTCAAGACTTTCCTTGGAGAGACTATCCCGGTGATTTTCCAGGTAGGTCACCAAACGGTCTCGATAGACGGACCGGCTTGCGGTATCGCCGAGGCTGTTGAGCTCTAACTTTACTTTGCCGGATAGCCCGAGCTCGTTGAGGATTTGGGCCGCCAGTGCTATAATCTCGATATCGCCCAGCGGTTTCGCTACGCCCAGCAATTCAGCACCCACTTGGCGAAACTGACGACGGCGACCTTTTTGCGGGCGTTCATAGCGGAACATTGGCCCGCGGTAAAAAAACTTAAGTGGTAAATTCTGCTGCAGACCATTTGAAATAAAGGCACGGGCGACACCGGCGGTTCCTTCGGGCCGCAGAGTAATCGACTCACCGCCTCTATCTTCGAAGGTGTACATTTCCTTGGTGACGATATCCGATGTATCGCCAAGCGTGCGCGCAAACACATCGGTAAATTCGAATATCGGTGTGGTAATTTCACCGTAACCGTAGCGTTCGGCGACGTGAAGGGCAGTCTCCTCCACCCGTTGATACTGCCGGTGTTCTTCGGGAAGGATATCCTGGGTGCCGCGGACAGGCTTTAAAGACGGCATGATTGATCTGTTACCTATTTCTTTTTCTGTCAAAGACCATTTTGGAAGACACACGGATGATTTTTGATACTGCCGCCGGTTCCGGTTGTTCGCTACGTTATAGGAAATTTGATGATTGTATTAAGCGACCCGTCATTCACTTGCTGCCGTGCCATCACGTAATTTAGCCGCTTCCAATACGACGTTTCTGCGAACCGCTCCGACGGGGCCGATGGCTGGGACCGGCTCGCCGTCCACCAAGATTTCCAAGGCACCGGCATTGCCCGTCAGCAGGGCTAGGCCCGACCGGTTGGGCACATCATAGCTGTCGCCTTGTTTCAGCAATTTGGTCAGGATCAATTGATTGGCGGCGCTGTCGCGGACTTGAATGTAACTGTCATTTTTAGCCCGCAAGGTAATCCGGGAGACGGTGGTGCTTGCCGTTTCCTCGGCTGGAGCCTGTTCGTTTGAGACGGCGGGGGTCGCTGTTTCGCTGGCCGGTGTTTTGGGCGCCGGCTCGTTTTCTGCCAGTGCGGCAGCGATTTCTTCTGCAGTTGGCGGCGTTTTACTCTTGCTTTCTGCGGGTTTCGCCACTTCAGTTGAGGCCGTGGTTTGATCAGCTGAATTGTCTGAAGCAGGCTGACGAGGCGCTGCTGCATCATGCGTCGGCTTGGTAATATTCTGGGCATCGCCGGCCATCGGATCGGAGGCTGGCTCGGGGTCAGTAATATCCGGTCGCAAAGAAGATGCCACTGTCTCACCTTCGGTGTTTGAGGCAACATCATGCACCGCGTCCGTGGCGGTTCCCGGTGCTGATTCTAATGCTGATTCCGGCGCTGAGGAAGTCACCGGGTGCTGCGTTGATAGCACAGCCGGACTATCTGTCGATGCCGGTGATTGTGCGGCGACGGTTTCCGTCGTTTCAACGAATAGAGATGGCTTATTTACTGCCGCTGGGGTGCTGGCCAAATCAGTCGTTTGGTCAGACGGGCCGCTTCGATCAGTCGTCGGATCTGCCGGTTGCAATACCGGTTCCGGTAGGGTGTTTCCGGCATTGGCGCCAGCGTCATTATCCGCAGCGGCCAGAGGCGCCAGTTTTTCTGGCACCGGCGGCACCTCCTCGGAGACTAATATATCTTTGGTAAAAGCCAGGTACCAGATTCCATAGCCGATGATGGCAATTAACAATCCGACCAT
The DNA here is from genome assembly GCA_002725625.1 of Rhodospirillaceae bacterium. Taxonomy (GTDB): domain Bacteria; phylum Pseudomonadota; class Alphaproteobacteria; order Rhodospirillales; family UBA2165. The sequence continues at coordinate 11,092 of PBQI01000022.1, forward strand.
GACAATACTGTTGCTGGGTACACCGTGTTCAGGAATCAAAACGGGAAATGTCAGATTTGACTTAATTTCCGGTTTTTCCACCTCGACCTTAAAGCGGCGCACCACTTCTTCGCCATCCAGACCCATAAGTTCGGCATAGGCGCGGATGAATCCGACCGCGTAGATCGTGCCCGGAAGATCATCGTAGCGGCAGTCTTCAATGGCCTCCATATAGACTTGGCGGATGCACAAAGTTTTAGCGACATCGCTCAGTTCCTCATTGCGGCGCAGACGCGAAGCCCGCAACAGGCTGCCGACGTTGGTTTGCGCGCCGTTTTCGCTGCCGAGGTCCATCGAAGGTGGCAAATTCGCGTTCATCCAAAACCTTCCCAGGCTAATTCACGAATCCCTCTAGCCACCCCACCAATCGGACTACAAATACTCGTTTAAAAGGGCAAATCCAACGAGGCGGCAAAAGGAAATAAATCCTTGAAATCAACTATTTCCACTAGAAAAGTAAATTTACATTTAAATTCCAAATGTCTCAAGTTTCTTTTGAAAATCACGGCAATTGTATTTCAGGGGAATATCAATGGCCAAAGTCCAAAACTTAAATCATCACGCCATGATCTAGGGCAAACTGGCGCAGCTTTTCCCTGATGCTGTGCTCCGGTGCATCCCGTAATGAATCTAGATATCGCATTAAGTCTCCGGCGGAAAGGCTTCTGATCATGGATTTTATCGGGCCGATGGAAGACGGTGCCATGGAGAGTGAGCGAAAACCAAGTCCGACCAGCGCCATAGCGTCCAACGGCCGGCCGGCCATCTCACCGCACAAACCTATATCCCTGCCGGCAGCGTCGCACTTTTCAACCACCTCCCGTAAAAAGGCCAAAGCGGCGGTAGACAATGGATCGTAGCGGTCAGCCAGACGCGGACTGCTGCGGTCGCTGGCGAACAGAAACTGGAACAGATCGTTACTGCCAATGGAGATAAAATCGACCCTCTCCAGCAGGGCTGGCATCTGATAGGCCAGCGCCGGCACTTCCAGCATTGATCCGACTCTAAGATTGCGCGGCAACTCCCGCCCTTTCTTTTCTGCACGGCTAAGCTCCCGGTCCAACAAGGCCCGGGCGGCGTCAAATTCCGCGACTTCGGTGATCATGGGGAACATGATGGAAAAATCCCGGCCTTTGGCCGCCCGGATCAAAGCGCGTAATTGATGGCGCATCAAAACAGGCCGGTCCAGCGCCACCCGGATAGCGCGCCAACCCATGGCGGGATTTTCCTCACCCGACGTGTCCCAATAGGGCAACCCCTTGTCGCCGCCAATATCAAGAGTTCTAAACACCACCGGTTTTCCACCAGATTGATCGATGACTTCCTGATAAAGTTCGGCCTGCCGGTCCACATTGGGAAAATCCCGGCTATCCATAAACGGGATTTCAGTGCGATATAGTCCGATTCCATCGGCACCGGTATCTAGCAGGCTGGGCAGATCGGCCAGCAGCCCGGCATTGATATTCAGCGAGACCCGGATGCCATCCTTGGTTTCCGCCGGTACATCGCGCAAGGAAGCATAAGCCGCCATGCGTTGAGCCCGGACGGTTAGCGTTTCCGAAAAATTCTGCAGGATATCCTCAGCCGGGCGAATATGTATTTGGGCGTTGTCGCCATCGACGACAATGGTGTCTAGGGGCTCCACCTTATCCAGCAGGTCGGCGGNCCGGCCAACCACGGGAATATCGAGGGCGCGGGCAACGATTGCCACATGGGTGGTTGCTGAACCTTCCTCCAGCACCAGACCCCGCAGCCGNGATCGGTCATAGTCGAGCAACTCCGCCGGGCCCATATTNCGNGCTACTAGGATNANGTTGTCCGGCAGATTTCCTTTTTCCTCCGTTTCTTCGCGGCCGATCAAATGTTGCAGCAAGCGGTTGGCGAGATCATCGAAATCCAGCATTCTCTCTCGGAGATAGCGGTCCGTCTGCTGACGGAAGCGCGCCCGCGTATCGCTTCGGACTTTTTGCACGGCGGCTTCTGCCGTCAATCCACCGTCGATCGCTTCGCCAATACGCGACAGCCAGCCAGCGTCTTCAGCGAACATTTTGTAGGCTTCGAGAACGTCACGATGTTCTCCGCCGTCGGCAACATCACTTGCTTGCAGCATCTGGTCTATCGCACCGTGCATTTCGGCTACGGCGTTGGCCAGGCGGGCCTGTTCCGCTTCCGGATTGTCACCGACCAGCTTCATAATAGGCACATGGGGTTCGTGGCGCACGGCCTGTCCGATCGCCAAACCGCCATTGAGACGAACGCCAAACAGACTGACCGGCAACAATTTAGCCCCATCAACGGCCAATCGTTCGTCGGTGCTAATGAGATCACCGCTGGCAATAAGTTCGGCCGTCACCATGGCGATGGTTTCCAGGGTTTCGACTTCCTCTTCCGTGTAATGGCGCTGGGTTCGGTTCTGAACAGCCAGGACGCCGGTCACACGCCCGTCACGCAAGATGGGAACGCCGGCCAGCGATTGAAAGATATCCTCACCGGTTTCCGGACGGTAGACGAATACGGGATGGCTTTGGGCATCAGCCAGCGTCAAGGGTCGGGCCTGCGCGGCGATCATACCGATCAGGCCTTCCCCGATACTGAGCCGTGTATTGTGAATGGCTTCCCTGGCCAGTCCGGTGGCCGCAAACAATTCCAATATCTCTCCGGCGCGCAGGACATAAACCGAACACACCTCGGCCACCAGATCGGTGGCGATAGTCGTGACAATCTGGTCGAGGCGAACCTGGGCGCTGCCTTCGCCCGCCATGACGTCGCGCAGGCGCGCCAGCAGCCTCCGTGATCCCGTCATGTTAGGTAATCGCGCCATTCGCTCAGGCCCTGATGTTATCCACTTGTTATAGCCTCAAATTTAGAACAGCACGCTGCCGCCGCAAGGCACGGTCATGCCGACTTCGTCACATTCAGCCGTGATTTCTATTCAGCATCCAGACCGTATGCCGTATGCAAGGCTCGTACTGCCAGTTCGGTGTACTCCTCAGCGACCAGAACGCTAACTTTGATTTCCGAGGTCGATATCACTTGAATATTGATGCCTTTGTCCGCCAGTGTCGTGAACATTTTCTGGGCCACGCCCGCATGACTGCGCATGCCGACGCCGACGACGGAAATTTTAACGACGCCCGGATCGGCGAGGATTGTGCCGATGCCGATGGTGGTGCGGTTTTTTTCCAGCACATTTACTGCCGTATCCAGATCGCCGGTACCGACGGTAAATGTCAGATCAGTGGTGTCGCCGTCCTCGGAAACGTTCTGGACGATCATATCAACATTGACACTTGATTCAGCCAAAGGACCGAATATAGCCGCCGCGACGCCGGGGCGGTCGGAAACCCGCAACAGGGTAATTTTGGCCTCATCACGGCTGTGCGAAATTCCACTTACAACTTGTTGTTCCACAATTTCATCCTCGCTAACGACAAAGGTTCCCGGATCATCCACAAAGGTCGAGCGTACCTGCAATCGCACTTTGTGGTTCATGGCGAGCTCTACCGAGCGGGTCTGCAGAACTTTCGATCCCAAAGAGGCCATCTCCAGCATTTCTTCATAGGTAATTTTTTCAAGTTTATGGGCTTTGGTAACGATCCTTGGATCGCTGGTGTAAATGCCGTCGACATCGGTATAGATATCACATCGGTCAGCATTCAAGGCGCCGGCTATGGCGACCGCCGTCAGATCAGAACCGCCGCGGCCCAGGGTGGTGACCCGATTGGCCGGGCTGATCCCTTGAAATCCCGGTATGACAGCAATTTCACCGGCTGCCAGGCGTTTTTCCAATTCACCGCTATTTATGCCGGTGATGCGAGCTTTACCGTGCACCTCATCGGTTTCAATGGGCACCTGCCAGCCCAGCCAGGAGCGTGCCTGGATGCCCAAATCCTGGATGGCCAGCGCCATCAGCCCGGCATTGGATTGTTCCCCTGAGGACACCACAACGTCGTATTCGCGGGCGTCAAACAGGCTGCCCATCTGGTCGACCAGTTCCACCAGATTGTTGGTGACACCGGCCATTGCCGATACCACCACGACAACTCCATTGCCCTGGTCGTGTTCGGCCTTGGCGCGGAGCGCTGCCTGTTTGATCCGTCCCACGTCAGCGACCGACGTGCCGCCGAATTTTTGAACAACTCGTGCCATAGTTAAATGCCAATATAGAAAGCCAGTTGGAAATTTACGGACTCGAATATATGATCGGGCTGCGTCAGATAACTGGCTGAACCAATTAAGAAAAATTGCCGTCCCGGTTGCCAGCGAGCAGGCAGGCGTATACATACTCTTTCTACCCCCTATTTTGCAAGCGAAGGGGTATTATTTAGGAGAAAAATAGATTGGCGATGGCAGATGCATTGGGTATCTACGGATCCGGATCGTCCCGTAGCGGAACAGGGTCGGCATCACAGCGGGAAATGGAGCATTTCGCTGAACTAGCCGACGCCTGGTGGGATCCCAATGGTGAATTTAAAGCCCTGCACCGCATTAATCCGTTTCGCCTGACCTATATCCGTGACCAAATATGCCGCCACTTTGGGCGCGACGTGACAGATTTGACGTCGCTGACCGGGCTGCGAATACTTGACGTCGGTTGCGGTGGCGGCTTGCTTTGCGAACCGATGTCCCGCTTGGGCGCCGACGTGACCGGATTGGACGCAACCTCCGCCAGCATCGATATCGCGCGCAACCATGCCGGACAAATGGGGTTGAATATTGATTATCAGTTGGGTTCGCCCGAAGACTTCGCCAAGCAGGGCATGTCGTTCGATGTCGTTCTCAATATTGAAGTCATCGAACATGTTGAAGATATAGACTTTTTCATGGCGGCCTGCACAACTTTGGTGAAACCCGGTGGGATGATGATCGGTGCGACCTTGAACCGTACGGTGAAGTCCCTGGCTTTGGCAAAAATTGGGGCGGAGTATTTTTTGCGCTGGGTGCCGCCGGGAACGCACGACTGGCGGAAATTTGTCAAACCATCTGAATTTGCCGCTCATTTCAGGCGTGGCGGTCTGGACACTGTTGATTTAACCGGTCTGAATTTCGACCCGTTGAACGGCGCCTGGACGCTCGGCGGCGACCTTGACGTCAATTACCTGATCAGCGCCGCGCGGCCCGGCTGATGGCGGCTTCGGTCACTTAACCTATATCTAATTAGGAATTTTTACGGCTTCGGCGCGGCAAGGGTAGGACGTCGATTTTTTCGTCAATCAAATCACTGACTTCCTTGCCGGTGGCCTCGCCATAAATGCCGCGTTCGCCGGCATCACCATAGTGAATAGCGCGCGCTTCATCAGCGAATTTATCGCCGACATAATCACAATTTTCTTCGACGTGGTCCTGAATTTTATTAACGGCTCTGAGTATCTGTTCGGCGACTTCTTTGGCACGCTCCTCGCCGTTTTCCTTTTTGACTGAATTGGAGAGACGCGGCGCCATGGGGGCTTTGCCGATGCTGGTATCGGAACAGATCGGACATTCAATGTCACCGCGCTTCGCCTGTTTATCGTACGTGGCGCCGTCGCGGAACCAAGCTTCAAAATTATGTTCGTTGGAACAATTGAGTTCATAAAGGATCATATGTAACCCAGTACCCTTAAGCAGATCGAACTGAAATTCAGTTCCTTCAGAATGTTCACTATAGCAATTCGGCTAAATTGCCAAGTCCAAGCTTATCCTGTCATCTCATGAATACGTTAACAATTGGCGAATTTCGGCGGATTATCGGTGATATTCTGACCGCACCCCAGAAATTTAAGTGGCCCAGGCTTGCTTAATCCGCCTATTGTAGGTGAACCAGTGCCATAAAGAAGCTAGGCCATTCTTGACATGCACCAAAATAATCAACCGGTTGAGTGGGTAAAGCGATTTGCCGGCATAGTTCCGGAATACGGTCCTGTTCTGGACCTCGCCTGCGGCGGCGGTCGGCATGGCCGGTTTTTAATGGAGCTGGGACATCCGGTGACTTTTGTGGACCGGAATGTCACGGGCCTTGGCGATATCGCCGGTTTGGACGAAGCGGTAATTGTCGAGGCGGATTTGGAGACGGGGAGTTCGTGGCCGCAGCAACTGGTGCAAACAAAATTTGCCGGCATTGTTGTCGTCAACTACCTGCATCGGCCGCACTTTCCGATGATAGTGGAGAGCCTGACCGCGGGCGGTGTTTTGATCTACCAGACTTTTGCACAGGGTAACGAAAAGTATGGCCAGCCCAGTAATCCTGATTTTTTGCTACGGGAAAACGAGCTGATGGAATATTTCGGGAAGGATTTGGATGTCGTTGAATTCGAGCAGGGTTTTTTCCAGGAGCCGAAGCCGGCAGTCATCCAGAAAATCTGCGCCTGTAAAAACTACTGAAACCAGATGAGGTTTTTAATTGTAAGATTCAGTTCTTGGGGCCGCGCGTTTTGATATCCCGGTCATGTTTCAGCGCGGGAATTTTTGATCGGGCGGCGGCGACTGCGGCTGGATTGATCTCGGCAGTAATGATCCCTTCATCAGTGTCGGCGTCAGCCAGAATCTCCCCCCAGGGGCCGACGATCAAAGAATGGCCATAGGTCTCCCGACCTTCGGCGTGCTGGCCAGTCTGGGCCGGGGCGATAATAAAACATCCGGTTTCAATGGCCCGCGCGCGTAGTAATATGTGCCAATGGGCCTCTCCAGTTGTTCTGGTAAAGGCCGACGGGATCGTCAAAAAAGCCGCGCCCGCCTGGGCTAAAATCCGATAAAGGTAGGCAAAGCGAAGATCATAACAAATGGTCATACCCAGCGGACCCCACGGTAAATCCGTCAGGACTGATTTTGTACCAGGGGTATAATTTGCCGATTCCCGATAGGTTTCCCCGTCGTCCAGATCGACATCGAACATGTGAATTTTATCGTAGGTGGCCGCAATGGTGCCGTCTGGCGAAAACAGATAGCAGCGGTTGGTGACGGGGGCTGAATTATTATGGGTGTTGGTTTTTACGGCCAGAGTGCCGCCCAATATCCATGTGGCATGGCCGCGTGCCAGTTCCTCGTACATCGGTAAAAAAGGGTGGTCCGATTCCGCCGGCGCCTGGGCCAACAGACGTTCCCGGTCCGGTTCCAACATACTGACGCATTCGGGTAAGGTAATAAAATCGGCACCCAATTCGACCGCATGCAGAATGTGATCACGTATGATCGGTAGATTATCACCGATGTTCCGGCGGGCGTTGGTTTGAATGCAGGCGGCGGTAAAAATAGGGCTCATTAAGGTGCTTCGCTATACCGGCCAGGGTTTAAAGACCTAGGCCGGGGCCTCCGGATTGAGAAGTGCGTCCAGCTTCCCTTTGGCGTCCAGCGCAAATAAATCGTCACATCCGCCGACCGGTTTATCATCAATAAAAATCTGGGGAACCGTATGTTCACCATCGGCGCGATCAATCATTTCAAGCCGTTTGCTTGGTTGCTGAATGACATCGATTTCGATGAAAGTGACATCTTTGTCTTCGAGCAGGCTTTTGGCCCGGTAGCAATAACCGCAAAAGGGAGATGTATATATTTCAATTTTAGCCACAAGTTCGATCCATATCTATCAAAAGACACCATTCCGTATATACCCCATATATATCCTTGAAGTCGAATAACCAGTCACAAATCCATCAATTAAAGGTGAAAGACCATCGATGGTTAAATGGTGGAATTGTCGCGGACCACGCGTGCCAAGGTTAAAACGTTGATTTTACTGGCGCCACTTCGTCGAAAAATTCTGGCGCAGGCTGATACGGTGGCGCCCGTCGTCATGACGTCGTCAATCAACAGAACCCGCTTGGCGCTAATTATTTTTTGGTTGCGTTGATAAATCGCGAAAGCGCCCCGCAGATTTTTTTGCCGCTGATCAATTGACTTTCTACCTTGAGAAGCCGTTCTCCGTTGACGATGGATGACGTTGGCTTCGGTTCGGTTGCCGCTTTTACGGCCGTTGAAATTGGCCAGCAACGCCGCTTGATTGTAGCGGCGCATACACAACCGCGTCCAATGCAGCGGCACGGGGACGATGATGTCGCTTTCCGCCATCAGACCACCACCGGCCCGCATCATTCATTGGACATAGGTTTTTGAAGCATTAGGTATGGTCGCCGTGTTTGAACGGCAGCACCAGCCTCCGGCTATGATCGTTGTAGACTATCGCCGACCTGGCTTGATCGAAATCCGGCCGTCGGCGGGCACAGTCGCCACAAAGGGTGTTAGGTCCAATATCATACGGAAAGAGTAGACCGCTCATTGCGCGCCGCCGATAAAGGTAATATTACTCCAGCGATGGCCACATAGAGAACCATTGCCACCCACGGGAAGTTCGCAATTGAGACACCGGGGCGGGTAAAGCATATCCAGAATGAGATTGTAAGTGTCGTGGCGCAACAAAGTTCGTCGTTCAGGCATTGTATTCATTATTGACTATGGCGTTGGGAGAGGCGTTTTTATGTGGCATACAGAAAAAAATCCCGAAACCAGGGATTGTTTGGAATTAAGCTTAGCGAAGAGAGAAATGTATTTTGGATAATGAGTCGTTATTTGACCGGCGGGCGGTGCGGCGAAATCGTGACCGCGCCAGTGTGAATTTTGCCAAGTTCGACTATCTCATCACGGCAGCCGCGGCAATGCTGGTTGATCGACTGGAAGATATAAGGCGGACGTTTCCAGTTGCCCTGGATCTTGGGTGTCATACGGGCCAAGTGGCGGCCGCGACCAGCGAAACAGGAAAAATCGAGAGCCTGTTTCAAAGCGACCTGTCACCCTTCATGGCGGCAAAATCGGGTGGTTTGTGTTTTGCAGCCGATGAGGAGTTTCTGCCGGTCGGTGACGATAGTCTGGATCTTGTCCTTTCTTGCCTATCGCTTCATTGGGTCAACGATCTGCCCGGTGCGCTGATCCAAATTAGGCGTGCTTTGAAACCCGACGGATTGTTTCTGGGGTCATTTCTTGGCGGCGAATCTCTGGATGAATTGCGCCAGGCCCTGGTTGCCGCCGAATCGGAAATCACCGGCGGCGTCCATCCCCGGGTTTCCCCCATGGCTGACGTCAGGGACGGCGGTGCGCTGCTACAGCGGGCCGGTTTTGCCATGCCCGTCGCGGATACGGATCTTTTTACGGTTTCCTATGAAAATCCGCTGAAGCTGATGCGGGATCTGCGGGGAATGGGGGAACAGATGGCGACCTCCAGCCGCTTGAAATCATTCTCCAGAAAAGACGTTTTAATCAGAGCAGCTGAATTTTACGGGGAAATATTCGGTAATGAAGAAAGCCGTGTGACAGCAACTTTTGAAATTATAACGCTGACGGGCTGGGCGCCCGCGCCCGATCAGCAGCAACCATTGCAGCCAGGAAGTGCTGAGCAAAGTTTGGGGGACTTTCTCAATCCAGACGATGTATAAGATACTTCAGGAAAGACCAGACTGAACGGACATTTATATCATCTCTTGCGTCTCTAAAGGCTCACTATTAGGGTCTGGCAATGAAATTCTCTGAACCCCTTATGCGCGGTAAATTAATCAAAAGGTACAAGCGCTTTCTGGCCGATATTAAACTTGATGACGGGCGGGAAATAACGGCTCATTGTGCCAATTCGGGCTCGATGTTGGGCCTCAATGTGCCGGGGGCTGAAGTCTGGATCTCCCCCGCCAACAATCCAAAACGCAAGCTGAAATACACGTGGGAAATGATCAAGATGGAGAACTCACTCGTCGGCATCAATACATCGCTTCCCAACAAAATCGTCCAGGAAGCGATTGAAAATGGCGATGTCGAGAAGTTGGCCGGATACCCCTCTTTGCGCCGCGAAGTGAAATATGGTGAAAATTCACGCATCGATATTTTGCTGGAGGATGAAGGTCTACCTACCTGTTATGTTGAGATCAAAAGCGTAACCATGAAACGCCATGATTTAGCTGAATTTCCTGACGCCGTAACGACCCGCGGCACCAAGCACCTTCGGGAACTGGTCAATCAGGTTAAAAAAGGCGACCGCGCGGTCATGTTTTATTTGGTGCAAAGAGAAGACTGCGACCGCTTTACGATCGCCGGCGACATCGACCCTGGATATGCAGAAGCCTTGCAGGCGGCAAAATTTGGCGGTGTTGAGGTGCTTTGTTATAGTTGCCGAGTCCGTCCGGAAGGGATAAGTCTATCGTGGAAATTACCTCTGGACGTTTAATAAATCCATCGTTCCATTTCTACCGGTTTTAAAAAGTTTATTCGGCAGACTGATGGGATCGTGAAATAATCAGGTAGGATCAGTCTTCCGGGTTAGTTTAGGAGTTGAGAATTTGGATGCGGAAGCGCGATCGATAAAAATACATACCGAAGCCGATTTTGAAGGTATGCGCAAAGCCGGAAAACTGGCGGCGATGACCCTTGATTTCATAACCGAGTATGTTGAGCCCGGCGTCACAACCGAGAAACTTGATAAACTCTGTGCTGATTTTATCGCCGACCACAGCGGTATTTCTGCTCCTATGGATTACCGAGGCTACCCGAAATCTGTATGTATTTCGATCAATCATGTGGTGTGTCATGGCATACCCGGCGAGAAAACCCTGTTGGACGGCGACATACTCAATATCGACGTGACACCTATTTTAGACGGCTGGCACGGCGATTCCAGCCGCATGTATTTCGCCGGAGAGGCAAGTGTGAAGGCCCAACGCCTAGTTGATGTTACCTATGAATCCCTAATGAAAGGGCTGGCGGTGATCAAACCCGGCGCAACGTTGGGTGACATAGGTCATGCCATCGAGAGCTTCGTTACGCCATTCCGTTATACTGTTGTTCGGGATTTCTGCGGCCATGGATTGGGTCGCGTGTTTCACGACGCACCGAATGTTCTCCATTTTGGCCGACCCGGTGATGGCATGGTGCTGCGGGAAGGCATGTTCTTTACGGTAGAGCCCATGATTAATATTGGCCGACCGGAAGTTAAAATTCTGGCGGATGGATGGACGGCGGTAACCAAGGACCGGAGCTTGTCGGCGCAATTTGAGCATTCGATAGCAGTTACGGCAGATGGCATTGAAATATTTACGTTGTCACCCACCGGATTGGACAAACCTCCCTATATTTTAGAAACTGAATCGACTTAAATATTACTCTGACCAAGTTTTATTTTCCGTGAACGAAACGCCCCATTATAGCGGTCACCGAAAACGGCCGGGGAAACACCGGCCGACTATGAAATGTTGGAACTGGTGCTATTTATGGTCTTGTCGCGGGGCGACGTGAAACCCTTCGCCAAACGCTTGTTTTTCTCTAAACCCCGTTAGATTACCAACGAAATGCAATATTTCCGGCTGAAGCTTTTTACTTAAAATAACAGTTCGTTGGCGATCATCTTTATTTTGATTGTTTTGAAGATGAATTCGGTCACGGATTGTACCGTCGTCGTTTTGCACGTTGCCAACCATTAAAGCTGCGACTTCACCAGCTCGTATTCCCACTTGAAACGACAGCATGACCAGCAATCGATTGCGCTTGCCTGTATCAAGCCGACAAGTTGACCATCAGCCGGCCTCTGAACTGGCTGAGCGAGTTCTGGGGGTCAAACGCACAATTCGGGTCAGTCGCCAGG